>JBEBVQ010000148.1:0-6202 GCA_040392625.1 Taibaiella soli
CGATCATCCCGGCCGGAAAAAAGACCTGCGTCCCGTCAATCATCCACCCCGGGAAAAACTTATACCATACGGAAGGGAGATACGCTGTACAGCATTGCAAAGCGCTTCGGACTTACCGTGGAAGAACTGATGCAGATGAACAGGCTTACCGGCACCACCATCTACCCGGGACAAAAACTTGTGGTGCAGCAGTGATTGTTGAATCGCTTATTTATTGAATCATTTAACTGTTTAATCGTTATGCTCGCTATAGAGCAGATAAAATACCACGTTCGTGGTATTTCCGGTTATATATGTAATGTATAATTTTACGCATTAAAATATAGCTTTATGAAAAAGTCCCCCATTTTTCTGTTGTTGACATGCATGATCTTGTCCGGCACGGCAGATGCCCAGAAATTGTCCAAAAAATTCAGCTTTGGATTCGGATTTGACGGCGGTGTTACCTCCGGCGCCATTAGCAATGTGTATGGCGGAGCCGGTGGTATTACCCTGCGCGCAGCTTATCACATAGGCCCCGGTTTTGTGACGCTAACCAGCGGCGGGCTGGTGTATATCCCCAAAAGTATCGCGGGAACAACGCCTAACGCCGGTGTGCAGATCCCTGTGAAAGCCGGTTATAAATACATTTTCCTGAAGCATCTGTATGCTATGGGAGAGCTTGGCTTTTCATCATTTACCACATATGCAGCTGTCGGCGGTACCGTTACTTCTTTTAGCAGTACCGGGTTTACATATGCACCGGGTGTGGGTGTACAGTTCGGAGCGCTTGATATCGGCGTCCGGTATGAGTCCACCGCCATGACCGGCGGGGCATATAACCTGATCGCCGGAAGGATCGGATTTAATTTTTAAGTTGCCGGAAAAATCAAGCAGCTCCTTGCATTGATTTAGACAGATGCAAGGGGCTGCTTTTTCATTGCTTTAGCAGCCGTGTTGCTTCTTCAAGTAATAATTCCTTACGCACCGGCACAACGCCCACTTCCTCGCAGACCAGGCCCCCGGCGATATTGGATATAGCGCTCATCAGCGCTGCATCCTGCGTCAAGGCATAAACTAAAGCCGCCGTAGCGACCACCGTATCACCGGCGCCCGATACGTCCGCTATATTCCGCCGGTGTGAAGGGATTTTACCACTGCGATGGCCATCGTTATAAAAAACGCCGTGTTCGGATAAGGTGATAAAAGAAACCTGATGCTCCAGTTGCTCGCGCAGCAACTCATGGGCACGGTTCAATGCGGGCTCCTCTATCCCGGTCAGGGAGAGCCCCAGTCCGTCCCGTACTTCTTTCAGATTAGGCTTGAATATCGTTACATTGCGGTAAGCCAGGAAGTTCGTTTTCTTGGGATCAACCGCCGTCACAACACCGATTTCCCGGCAATGCGCCAGCATATGCCGGATCACATTCTCTTTCAGCACACCCTTGTTGTAATCTTCAAAGATCACAACCTGCGGCTTTTCGCGCTGCAGGAATTTGAGCACGATATCTATGAACGGATGCTCATCCTGTGTATCTATATCATCATTGATCTCGGCATCCAGGCGCAGCATCTGCTGGTTCCGGCTCATTACGCGCGTCTTGGTTGTGGTGATACGCCGGGGGCTGCGCATCAGCAAATCCGTCCGGATATCAGCCTCCTGCAACAATTGCTGCAGGGTTTCGGCCTCGGCATCATCACCGGTAACGCTTGCCAGTGAAACCCGCGCGCCCAGCGCCCTGCAGTTCAGCGCTACATTCGCAGCGCCCCCCAGTCTGCTTTCCCGTCTTTGCAATGCCACAACAGGCACAGGCGCTTCGGGTGAAATACGCTCCACATCGCCCCACCAGTAATTATCCAGCATCACATCACCCACCACCAGCACATGCAATTCCTGCATACGCCCAAATAATTGCTCCAGGTCTGTTCTGTCCATATTTATTCCGGCTCATTGATATTAACTTCATCCTGTACTTTACCATTGCGCGACTCCAGCAGTTTGAACAGCGGGATACCGGCCAATACAATGATCAGGCCGGGCCATGTGTAGCTGGGCTTGTATATCAATAATACAATACAGATAAAAGCTGCAAGCACAATATACATCAACGGGATCACCGGATACCCGAATGCCTTGTAAGGGCGCGGATGATCCGGCTTTTTCTTCCGCAGGACAAAGATACCGGCTATTGTCAGAATATAAAAAAGCAGGACCGTGAAGATGATAAAGTCAAGCAGGTTGCCGTACTGGCCGCTCAGGCAAAGCAGGGAAGCCCACAGGCACTGCATCCACAGCGCCTTGCCGGGTACGCCTTCCCGGTTGAGACGTTTTGCCCCGCGAAAGAACAGCTTGTCGTTGGCCATAGTATAATATACACGCGCGCCGGACAGAATCAGTCCGTTGTTGCAGCCAAACGTAGCTACCATCACCAGCAGCGCAATGAAGACGGTGCCTTCGCTTCCGAATATCTTGAGGCTCGCGGCAAGCGCTACCCGGTCGTGCTCAGCACCGGCGATTTCGGTAATGGTAAGCACGTTCAGGTACATCAGGTTGATGCTCACATACAGTAAAGTAACCACGAGTGTACCGATGGCCAGGCTAAGCCCGATGTTCCGTTCCGGCTTTTTAATCTCACCGGCAATAAACGTCACATTATTCCAGGCATCGCTGGAGAAAAGCGCTCCCACCATGGCCATGCATATCGCCGTCACGAGCAGGGCGGGGGTCAGTCCTTCGTGAGTGATACCCTCACCGGTAAACGATATTTTCTTTGCCATCCAGGCAGCATCCCAGTTAAAATCCCAGGCGCCGCCGTTTTTCACCAGAATAAAGCCGAAGATGATCAGCGCCGCCATAGCAGCTACCTTGGCGAAGGTGAAGAAAAATTGTATCCACTTGGCGTTTTTAACGCCTCTGGTATTGAAATAGGTCAGCAAAAGGATAATGCCGATAGCGACAACCTGCGCCGCTGTAATATGGAACCCGCCTTTATCGCCCAGCAGCACGTTGCCGTCCCCGATGGCCGGCAGCAGGTAACCTGCAAATTTAGCGAAGGCAACACCCACTGCCGCAATGGTACCCGTCTGTATTACGGCAAAAAGCGCCCAGCCATACAGAAAAGCGTACATCCGCCCGTAAGCTTCACGCAGATATACATATTGCCCGCCTGCTTTGGGATACATCCCGCTCAGTTCACCATAACTCAGGGCGGCAGCGAGGGTGATAAACCCCGACAGAAGCCATACCACGATCAGCCATCCTGCGCTGCCAACGTTGCGGGCAATATCAGCGCTGACAATAAAAATACCGGATCCGATCATAGAGCCTATGACCAGCAACGCACCATCCAGCAAGGATAATGAACGTCTGAAAGATGGGGGTTGTTCCAAATAAGAAGATTAATATAAATGAATAATACGACCAGAATGACTTACTGACTTGCTTCCTTTGTATTATGGCGGCTGCGGGAGATTGCGTTCATGCCGTCAATAACATCCTGTGTGATGTTCAGCCGCTTGTCTGCATACATGATCTGCCCCGATTTGGTATAGGTCAGAATAAAGTCATAGCCTTTATCTTTATTATACTCTGTCAGGAAGCTGTCGAGCAGATTGTGTATCTCTTCATTAAATTCATCACGTTCTTTGATCAGTTGCTCCGCCAGGGATTGTTGCCTTGTCTCAAGGCTTTGCTGTCCCTGCAGCAGGCGTTTCTGGGCTTTCTCCCCTTCCGCCTGGGTCAGCGTACCGGCTTGTGCTTTCTGCTGTAATTCCATATAATCCTGCTGCAGTTGCTGTGCCGAGCGCTGCAGTTCGGACTCCATCCGCTGCTGCCGGCTTTCAAACTCATCCTTTTTTGTTTTCAGGTAATCATAATGAGCTTCCAGCGTATCGATATCCACATAAGCAATTCGTCCTGTACCGGCAGGCATATCCGAAACTGTGCCGGTAGTAACTGCAGTTTTCTTTTTACTGCTCCCGGATTGCATACCGAAAATAATAATTACCCCGGCCAGGGATAATATACTCAGAATTAAAGAAAGGTTCTTCATAAATTAAAAATAATTAAACTCTTCAGATATCCGGACAAAAATAACAGCTATTTGCTCTGCTTGTATATGTCTGCACCAATAATTTAGAGCTATATTCTGAAAATGTATGGTCTATAACGGAGAAAATGGAAGATTTATTACACTGTAAGCAAAACCCGGATGATACCCCCGGGAATCTGTCTGTGCATCTGGCTAATTCGTACTACCTTTGCGCCGCATAAAATGAGCATATTTACGGATATAGCACAACTGCCTGATTTCAGGGATACCATGCTTACGATCGGTACTTTCGACGGTGTGCACCTGGGGCACCGTGTGATCCTGGATAAGCTGGTACGGCATGCGCAGGCAGAAAACCGGGAAAGTGTATTGATCACGTTTGAGCCGCATCCGCGCAAGCTGCTGTTTCCCGATCAGCCGCTGCAATTGCTGACCCCACTTGATAAAAAACTGGAACTCATTACCGCTGCAGGCATACAGCATATTGTCGTCGTCCCGTTTACACGGGAGTTTGCGGCTATGGACGCCCGCGCGTACGTAACCGACTTTCTCATAGCCAATTTCCGGCCGGCAGGGATTGTTATCGGATACGACCACCATTTCGGGCACGACCGTACCGGCAACATCCGCCTCCTCGAAGAATTACAGGAAACGTTCGGATTTCGTGTACATGAGATACCGGCGCAAGTGATCGACGATGCCGCAGTAAGCTCTACCA
This sequence comes from Taibaiella soli, assembly GCA_040392625.1. Taxonomy (GTDB): domain Bacteria; phylum Bacteroidota; class Bacteroidia; order Chitinophagales; family Chitinophagaceae; genus JBEBVQ01. Next base: position 4,750 of record JBEBVQ010000148.1, read on the forward strand.
AGATAAGAAAGGCGCTGCAGTCCGGCAATGTAAAAGATGCATCAGAGATGCTGGGCCGCCCCTACAGCTTATCCGGGAGCGTGGAAAGCGGGGCGCATCGCGGACGTACTATTGGCTACCCGACTGCAAACATAGCGCCTGACTGCAGCGAGCAACTGATCCCTGCTACCGGCGTATATGCGGTGCAAGTAATATGGCAGGAGCAGCTATATAACGGGATGCTGAATATCGGCTACAACCCAACGGTAACTACGGAACATATCAGGCGCATAGAAGTCCACCTTTTTGATTTCGGCCGGGATATCTACGGTGCATCGCTGGAGATACGCTTTATCGCCCGCCTGCGTGATGAAGTGCGTTTTGATTCGCTCGAAAGCCTGAAGCTGCAGTTACAAAAGGACGAACAGGCCTCACGCAGCATACTTCCCACCCTGCCTTAATCATCCCATATCGAAGCCGGGCCACTGAAAATAGTTTATTTCCCAACCGTACGGCTCTTTATATTCCAGGTGGATACGTACAGGGCCGGCCACCTGTATCGCTTCTCCGTTTTCCAGGATGGCCGTATAACGGATCTCGCCCGTTACCAACCCTCCACCCTCAGGATCCGACTGCACGACTACGACATTATATGTCGCATCCTCAAACCGGACAAAAGAATCAAACATCAGGCACACACGCTGAATAACATCATTACGCTCATATACGCGCCCGTCAGGACCGGTAAGCGAAGAAGCGATCTCGCACAGTTCGCCGTCCACTGCCCGCTCCAGCCAGTCTTCGATAAATGAAACAGCAAGATCGTAAATGCTCTGACGATGATTCGGATGAAAATCTTCATACACAAAATGCAGTATCATATCCGGCATCTTCATATACAGTACTTTTTCCGGGAAAAGCTCCTCCGTTATAAAAAAGTATTTATCCCGCGGTGAATATTCGCCGCCATAAGTGACAATCACACTATGCTGCGCCATGATCTGCTCTATCCGCTCCAGCTCTTCCGGCAATTGGCGGTCGGGCAGCACATCGTACTTTGTAAAATCAGGAGAGCCGACCAATTCATACACAGAAACCGTTTCCGCATTGTCGTGCATATGCGCAAAAGTCAGGACATGTTTCAGAAATGCATTTTCCACTTCAGGCGGGATGTCCGGTATCGTACCCATCCCGCTACCCAGCTCCGCCCGGAGCTTCAGCTTCAGTATTTCATTCTCTATCCGCAACTGTTCTTCCGGATCCTCACTAAATATATCATCATGCTCATCCGTCGCCATACCCGATAATTTATCTGCTTCCTTAAAGATAAACTTTTCTTTTGACACACAACTATTTTTTATTACTAATTACCAACAGGAAACAATGATCGAATTTCCACATATCCATAACTCGGCTTTCGTACTGCTTTTCTTTTTTGTTAAAATATAGTACCTTGCATTGTATAGTACCATCC
>JBEBVQ010000149.1:0-6122 GCA_040392625.1 Taibaiella soli
TTCGCTTCGTGCTTCGGACAGGATTTGTTTTGGCCGCTCCATTCCATCATTTTTTAACGCCATTGGCTCCAAGGCCGGATGCTGAGTTGTACACATGTTGTGAAAAAGCCTGCTGTCCCGGGAAAGGGGGAGATACACAAATATTCGCCACAAAATTGCAGAGCATACGCAGCTTTATATCCGCATCATTTTTTGATAAGATCATATCCTGCCGATATACCTAAATTCGTACAGAAATGCCTCCGGCATTGTTATATGCGCATTAAAACAGACACACACTACAAAACATCCCTGCCGCTGGAGGACATGCCGCCGGTTGCTACCATCATTACCGTGCTGGAAACAATTGACCGGCTGCGCTGGAAGCTGATCCACCTGGGCTGGTATGGCATCATCGCCTATACAGATAAGGCAGCGAACGGCAAGGTGCAGGAAGTGATCGTGCGCTGGGAAGGTGGCAGCCTGATGGTGAGAAGCGACAATACTTCGATCGATCTTTTTGGCCGGAAAAAGAACAGGGCCAATGTGACGGACTTCCTGTCTGCCTTTCATACCGTCAGGCAGCATGTAACGGAAGAATATGCGATTGACGTATTGCAGACGCGCCCTTTGCGCTTTGCACACCCCTACAACGATATCCTGTCGCCCCGCCGGTTTGCTCAGATAGGCCGGCGCGACAACCCACTGAAAATATTCCTGCCCGTGGAGGATTATTTCGTAACGCCGCTTCTGCTGATCACGAACATCCTGGTATTTGTGCTCATGGGCATAGCAGGTGCAGACCTGTTAGAACCCGGCGGCAGGGTGATCTATGAATGGGGCGGCAATTATGGCCCGGCTATCGGGAACGGTGAATGGTGGCGGCTGATCAGCGCGGTGTTTGTCCATATCGGCATCGTGCATCTGCTGGCCAATATGCTGACACTGGGGTTTATCGGTTATGCCCTGGAGCCGCTGCTGGGGAGGACGCGCTTCCTGACCGCGTACCTGCTGTCGGGCGTTACCGGCAGCCTGCTGAGCACGTATGTACATCCGCAAATCATAAGCGCAGGCGCTTCCGGCGCTATTTTCGGCCTGTTTGGCGTCTTCCTGGCGGTGTTGAGCACCAACCTTACCGAGGCAAAAATGCGCAGCGTAGCCTTTCCCAGTATGGTGCTGTATGTGTTGTATCAGTTGGCGGCAGGCATGAAAGAAGGGGTGGACAATGCCGGTCATGTAGGCGGACTGATTGGCGGGCTATTAGTTGGCTATGCACTGTACCCCAGCCTGAAAAACCCCGGATCGGTCCACCTTAAATACAATACACTGGCGGCATTGGCGATTGGGGTGGTGGTGCTGGCAGTGTGGGTGATATCTGGTATGAGGTAGCCCCCTATTATGACCCTTACCAGACCTTTAGTTGACCCTTAGTTACCCTTTAGTTACCCAGGTCCATTGACCCGTCCTGAAACTGATGAGCCTTGTCAATACAATCTTTCCTCCAAAAGATCTTTCCAGATAACAAAACCCTTTTGTTCTTCCGAATAGTCGTGCAGCAGCTTACTGAAATCTTCAGGGGCAGATGCGAGGAATTGCTGACGCCCTTCATTACGGATCTGATTGAGCTGCCGGTCAATATTTTGGAGTGCCGGCTTCAATCCGGAAGGATGTTTGGATATATGCCAGATATACGAAGCTTCTGCCGTATCCAACGTCTCCATTACAAGGTGATATCGCTCCGCCTCTTCGAGCAGGAAGATGAACGCAAACGGCTTCAGCACAAAACGAATTTTCAGTATATGTCCTGCATGTCTTTTGGCCAGATAATGCAATTGTTTCTGATGCAGATAATTCCCTTTAGACAATATATCTGACAATAGTTCTTCCCCGGAATCATACAGCCCGTTCATTCCTGAGGAATGATCACTACTCATTTCATCGGGATAAAGAATATTTCTTTTGCCCGAAATCTGCTGCGCTACGAACCGGAACCGTACACTTTCCACTACTTCCCGATCCAGCCGTTCGAGATCGGGAGCCGTTGCAGATAAGCCTATAACTTTCTTTTGCGGGTCAATCACCATAACCATGTTTATGTTGACATATTTTGACTGCAGGAATTTTTCAAAATAAGGCTTCAACACCTCAAACTCAGGGCGTATGTACGCGTGTTCTATCTCGAATGTCAACAGATCTGGATGCTCCGGAATTGTGTATCCAAACCGAATATTACCATATAGAAATTCCAATTCGGAAATCTTAATCCTGATCATTCTTTCGATGATCGTATCACCCGCATCGTCTGGTTGTATTTCATTTTGTTCGCTAACGGGGAAGTCAAATAAAGTCCGTTGCTTTTCCAGCTTGCGGTAATACACATTCCGTTTCAGAAACATGCGGTTGAGATAATCAATCCGGATATCCCTGTAATCATAAATAACCGGAGCTACTTCAGACCGTTGTACCCTACCCATGTATTGGATCAGCTTACCCTCAAACGAAAACGGGTAAACAAGAAAAAGACAGCTAATCTGGTCAAGATCAAAACCTTCACCGAAAAACTGTCCGGTAGTGATCAGCACCTGAAAGTTACCGGTCTGCAATTGGTTCCATTTGACTTTACGTGTACTTTCGCTATCAGCACCACTCAACGTAACTGTTTCATAGGATTGTTTCAGGTATTGCTCCAATGTATCAATATGCTCCTTTCGTTCTGTCAGCAATACACATTTTTTTCCCTGTTTCAATTCAAATAAAACATCATCAAGAATAAGCCTGTTCCGCGTATCATCATGCACCAATATTTTGGACAAAGTTTCAAACCGGTCTGTTTTCGCATTGAACGGTATATGCAGCGTAGTATTCCGGATAATTATCCGGGGATGATGCGATTCCGGTAAAACAACAGACGTAATTTCTGCTATGATCTCACCCAGATGGATGAAAATAAGTTTCCCGTCATTATATTTTCTGAAAGGAGTAGCCGTGAGACCATACAAATAACGGGAGTTGAATTTACTGATTGTATTCCTGAACGTTTCTGCCGGGATGTGGTGACATTCATCTACAATGATCATCCCAAAGCTATCCGTAAGTTCCGCAATGTCTTTCCTGGCAAGTGTTTGCACAGTAGCGACCGTAATCTGTCTGCCTGGCTTTATTTTTCCCTGGCCGATCCTGCCAATATCATGCCTGGGGATTCCCAGAAATGCTATTATCCGTTCTACCCATTGATCTGCCAGTTGCTTCCGGTGTACAACAATGAGTGCCGGCTGCTGTTTGTCGGCTATAATACTTAACGCCAGCACCGTTTTCCCGGATCCCGGCGGTGCAACGATAACACCCTGGTCTTTCCGGTCCACGTTTCGTAAAGCATCTTCCTGATAAGGACGTAATGTTGCCTGAAATGAGAACGGAACAGCTTTATGAATAACTCTTTTGTCAAAAAAATCGTGAGCAACCTTATTTTCCCTGCAAAAGCGGATCAACCGGCCTATGAAGCCTCTCGGTAAATGTACACTGTCGTTATTTTCTTCAATAAGGCGAAAATAACGTGCTGTACCAAACGTGTTTTTCCCGGCTTTCTTTTTTACATAAAATGCGGTATTAGGGAAATTCAGTTCCTCTTTGATAAATGAGTGGAGCATGGGAGGAATCGCATCCCTGTTAAGTCTTATGTCGTTTTTCAGGATAATGGTCAGGTTACGGTTGCCTTCCTTCGGAGCAGCCATGCTTATATTATCTGTAATCAGGGCTTCAATCTTCTTTACAGACGTCCGTTTGATTTGCGCCAGGAATTGCCATTGATCCGGATATGCCTGCTTCGTTTGCGGATCAATAAAGCAGGTGTTTCCCTGTTGTAATGAAATGCCGTGTAGTGGTAAAGCGATCAGATTACCCAGTCCTTTTCCGGAAAGTGTATCCTGATTGGGAAAAAGCCGGTCGAAACTGCTGTTCTTATCAAATGCAGAAACTACTCCAGATGAGATGAGTAGCGAAAGGATTGCCTTCCGGCTTTTATATGCCGGAATGGGTGTATCGAAGAAAATCCATACATGGGCGCCATTGCCCGATCGTGAACGCTCCAGATAAGCGGATATTCCTGCATCAGCGCAGGCAGTGATAAATTTCCCTGCTGATGAAAACCAATCTCCCTCGTCAAAATCTGCGGCTATAAACCAGGAGGTGTTGTCCCGGAGCAATGGATAAACGCCGGCAAAATGTACACCCTGAAGGTGTTTTTCGATTTGAGTTTCAGTTAATGGTAAATAGGATTTATCAGGGTAATCCTGAAAGGTTCCGCCGGTCATTTTATACGCCCGGTAGCGATAGGGATCGAAGAAATAAGCCGGCATGTAGCCGCTTTTACTTCCTTTCTCCCAACGGGTGGCAAATACATCTTCCCGTCCTCTGAACAGGGACATGAAGAGGGAGGTGTGCTGATCGGATATTTTCACACAGATATTGGGTTTCTGCGCACTAAATTAAATCTGATGTTTGAGTTCCCAAACACTCTTGTCCGGGAAAAAACATGAGACAGATCAAATACGGAATATTGCATGCTGATTGAGGCTACGTGTGGTTAGTATTATTAAAGGCTCCCACGCACACAATAACCTGTCATTGCGGCTCGGGGGCCGCAATCGTCTATTATCAGGACGGGCATTATCAGTATCATTTCTCTTCAGGCCATGCCGGATCGAGTCCGGCATGACATCATTTTAAAGAGCAGCCCCTACCCATTCACTAACTCCGTCAAATGCTTTCCCATCCACGATTGTAATACATTGCAAAACTTTTTCCCGGACAACAGTGGTTCCCAAATAAACACCGGAATGGTGGTAAAGAAATGGAAAGGGATTGGCGAAATAGAGGTGTCAACCAGCATTATTCCGCCCGCCATTGATTGTTTTTCTGATTTCCGCAATTGCATCGAGCTGCTTTTCGGAAAAAGCAGGTGCGTTTAACAGGAACGCTTCTAATTCGCTGATGGTGCTATCTGCCGTCTGCTCGTTCTCTATCTCCTGTTTGAGTTTCGTCCATTGCCGGGGAGACAGCTTTTTTACAAGCTGTACCAACTGATTAAACCCTATGTCAACCTGTAGTTGCATGACAAATCAAAGATAAGAAATTTTGGAGGATGGCAAAGAGCATGGATGATATCCCGTGTGGGGGAGAGCTTATTGTCAAGGGCTTACTCGTGACCATAACGCAGATGTAGGGTGTATCCTCCCCCTATAGTCTTATCCATTCTTATTTCAATAAACCGGTTTACAATAAATGCGCCGTACCACCTACAAGTATAAAATCTTTCAGGTACTCATTCTGCATTAACTGCTTCAGGAGTTCCAGTGTGCCGGCGTGACTGTTTCCGTACGTAACATGCCATTTCATTTGAGGGTATCTGAAAAATAACGCTGACAAAATGAGCATCCCGTTCATTCAGATAAGGAATGGATCGGATAGCTTCCTTTACCCCATCTTCGCCATACAGGTTTAATATGGCATACCAGTCAGCAGGCCAACCACGTTCAATTACCCTTTGCACCACTACCGACCTCATCGCCTGATAATCAAAATGTTTAAGATCATACTCCCATAGCAAGGAAGGATTGACCGTAGTGCCTTTTTGCTCCCTATAATTGGAAAAATACATGACTGCAATTTACGAAAAACCTATGACAGAAGAAGATTACAGGACGAGCAATATCATACAAAAATGAAAAAAACAGTAAATAAAACCAGAATAAAGACCGCATGAATCGGCAACAATACACCCAAAGAATGAAAAAAAAATTGCTTCAGACTCCAGGATTTATAGACACTTATAACGCCTGGGATCAAATTCCAAGAGTTTTGTCCTACCACTAAAACCCCAACCGCACTTCCGTGCCGCTTCCCGGCGCATCATGAATGAATAATGCCACACCGCAAAAATCAAGTATCTGCCGGGTAAGGGAAAGCCCGATCCCCTGCCCTGGTACATGACGGATATTCGAGCCTCTGAAGAACAGATCGTATATCTGCTGCTTTTCTGCAGCAGGAATGCCGGGGCCATTGTCCGTGATAATGACCTCGGGATGATTGTCTGTAATGCGTATGGTAATACCGGCCCTTACGTTTTTACTGTATTTAAGCGCATT
>JBEBVQ010000150.1:0-6105 GCA_040392625.1 Taibaiella soli
CCAAACCGGCAACAGCCATAGACAAACTGAACGAGTAATGAACCGATTAACAGCCATTACCTTTGGCCTGCTGTGCCTGCTGATCACGCCTGATATACAGGCGCAGGAACGACTCAGCCTGGAGGATGCCATCGCCAAAGCGCTGGAATATAATTTCGACATCCGGATCGTGAAAACAACGGCCGATCAGGCAGCGGTCAATAATACGGCCGGCCATGCCGGTATGCTGCCCAACCTGAATGCTTCCGGCTCTTATGGGGCGGGCAGCGCCAATACGCATATTGAATTTGCCGACGGCAGAACGCAACGGGTGGACAATGCGCTTTCCGAAACCATCAGCGGAGGTGTGCTGCTCAACTGGACGCTATTTGACGGCGGGCGCATGTTTTATCGAAAAAAGCAACTGAACGAATTGGAAGCGATCGGGCAGGCACAGCTGAAAGCACAGGTACAGACTACCGTTTCACAGGTCATACAGGCGTATGCCCAGGTCGTATTACAACAACAGCAACTGATCGCCATTGATACCGGACTGACCCTGGCGCGGGTACGTATGCTGCTCTCCCAGGCCAATTACGAAACCGGTGCATCGGCTAAGGTGGACTTCCTGCAGGCGCGTGTAGATTATAATGCGCGGCAGTCGGACTCCCTGTACCAGAAGGCATCATTGACCGGCTCTTTTGCCATGCTGAATGCGCTCATGGGTGAAGAGGCAGACCATACGTACCTGGTAGATGACTCCCTGTCGGTGACCACCGCCCTGCAGCCAAAAGATAAAGAGCTGCTGCAGCAGATCAATCCCATGCTGGATCTTGCGCGTCGGAACGCTGAAGTGTCGCGGCTGGAAGCAAAAATAGCCCGCTCTGCTTACCTGCCCTCACTTGCGCTCAACGGCGGCTATACCTACACCCGTACATCCAGCCAGGCCGGCTTTGCTTTATTTAACCGCAGCAGTGGCCCGAACGGCTCACTGAATCTGAATGTCCCGCTCTTCCAGGGCGGCAACATCCGGCGAACAGCTAAAGTCGCTTCCCTGCAGGCATTAAGCGACGAACTGCTCTACGAGCGGCAAAATACCGAATTGAGCAGGCAATACCGCACCGCATGGAGCCACTACACGATGTCGGTTGAAGCCTATCATCTTGAACGGGACAATATCAAATACGCCAAAGAGAACCTCGACATCCAGCAGGAACGCTTTAAAGTGGGCATCTCCACAACGCTGGAAACCCGCGAAGCCGAGAATGGCTATGTACAGGCATTGATGCGCTTGTACACAGCCATGTACAATCTCAAGGTTAATGAAACGGTGGTGAAGGAACTGGAGGGAGAACTGGTACGCTAAAGACAGTTCCGCCCCTCTCATATGATCACTTTACTAAAGTAGCTTTACACCTGTCAGCATAAGTCTGCCCTCCGTACACATATGTATTCACGTAATCAAATATGATAGTACCGTTTTCAAACCTCCCGTCTGCCTCCATTTGATAGTCACATTGTATCTGCCTTATGGTAATCGTGTTCCCGCTAACAACACCATCCCAAACCAAGTCACTTGCAATAACACAACCATAATCACCTAAATTAGACACAAATACACGACTGGGATCTGCGGGATTGTCCTGAATTTGAATCTGATACTGATAAGTATCACCATCACAATTTTCACTCACAGACCAAATCCCAAAAAATTTCAGTGATGATTTGGTTTCACATTCTACGCCCTCGAATCCGGCAGGACATTCACATATACCATTATTACAAACCCCTCCGTTCTGACATGTAACATTCCGGCAGGGATCTATCCTGGTCTCACAACGGCTGCCTTCATACCCGTCAGGGCATAGACAACTACCTGCACTGCATGTTCCCCCATTCTGGCATATCAAATCTTTACAGGGATCTTTCTTACATGATACGTAAGTAACTGCACTAAATAAAAGCAATGTTAAAACCGCAGTAATAAAAATCGGCTTCATTGTAAATTGATTTTTGGGTTAATATTAAAGAACTCAATGCAAAATAAATATTTATTTAATAGAAAGGAACTTTTTTACAAACTGATATGCATTTAAGATTCCTACAATGATAAAATAAACGATCAATCATTTGTGCCAGTGCGAATACTGCCTGGCTTTTTATAGCTAATGGCAGTATTCCAGTGACTTATAGCAGGAACGAGGTGTACTGAAAAAAAAAATGTTTCTTCTTCAAAAGATATAAATTACCCTCAATAGGGTATTTCCTTTGTATATGGCTGGGGGTAATTTTGACTCTCGAAAAACAATTAAAAAGACTGTGTAATCCAAGAAAGGTACAGACTGACAGGCGTATCACAGGGAGTCAATCCTAATTAGAAAAAAATAATTAAAATCACAAGACATATGAGTAACATCAAATTTTTAATCCTGGGCATGTTGTTCGTGAGTTTAGTAACAACAACGGGTTGTGAAAAAAAAGACAAAGACATTGTAAAAGATCCGGTTGAAAATAACGATGACAACAATACCTCTGATGAGGACAATGACAATTCTGGCGATAACACTTCTGACAATGACCAGGACAGCGACGAAGACAACGATAATGATGACAATGACCAGGATGCCAACTATCCATATATCAGCGAAGTTGCCTTGTTCATTTTTGACGGAGACGATCCCTTGTCCGATGGCGAACCTGTATATACCTTTTTGAATAAAGCAAAGGTATTTTTGAATCCGGCAACATCTTGTCAAATGGTCATCAAACAATATGAAGATATTTCAGCGGGTAACATCTCCGGAGCCTGGGGGTTAGAGTTGCTTACAAAAGATATCAATCTTTATCGAGACAATAAGTGTTTTAATGAATCATTTGTGATTAGCGGAACCGATTTAGAGCGTGAAACACTGGCTAAATGGCATGTTGAACTTCTTCCGCCAGATGGAAGTCCTTATAAGATATTAGACTTTGTTGATGGTGAGGTTAAAGTATATGAAGACATCAGTACCAAAGAATGGGCAGGAAGTCAGGGCTCTATTAATGTAACCCCTTCTCAAGCTACTTATACAGATCCACGTTATGGCGTATTCCCCAAAAAAGTGACATTCACTTTCGATAATGTAAGAGTGGGCTATTCCGATAAAAACAACGTAAAAAAAGCGGTCAGGATTGTCGGTGTAATAGAAATCACAAAACACGATTAGTAGAGACGCGATTCATCGCGTCTCCGCATGAACACGGGGGATATGGAGACGCGACGCATCGCGTCTCTACGGGGATAAACGATCAATCGCCTGTTCGGGAGCAATCGTTTCCTGCTGCCCCGTAGAAAAATTCTTCAGGCTCACCATTCCTTTTTCCCGTTCCTCATCACCGGCAATGATCACATAGGCGAAGCCACGTTTGTTGGCATACTTCATCTGTTTATCGAACTTGACGGGATCGGGATAGATCTCAGCAGCAATACCGGCATCGCGCAACCGGGTTAAAATCCGCAGCGCATATGTTTCGTTATCTCCGCCAAAATTAGCCAGCATCACCCGGCTGCCGGTCGCAAGTTGCTCCGGGAATAACTGCAATTCCTCCATCACATCATAGATCCGGTCGATGCCAAATGAAACGCCCACACCGGAGAGCCCTTTCAGTCCGAATAATCCCGTGAGATCGTCATAACGCCCGCCACCACCGATGCTTCCCATCTTCACCGCTCCACAGGCCACTTCCACGATCACACCGGTATAATAATTCAGTCCACGGGCCAGGCTGATGTCCACAACCACCTCCGACTGCCATACAACAGCGGCAAGACCGGCATGATATTCCAATGTATCCTTCAGTTCCTGCACACCCCGCATACCGGTTTCACTTGCCGCCATAACGGACGACAGCGCGGCAAGTTTTTCCTCGTTGTTACCGGTCACGGTGATAACTGTTCGTATCGTTTCAATTCCGTCTGCTGCAATACCCCGCTGCGCCAGCTCCTGTGCTACGCCCTCCCAGCCGATTTTATCCAGTTTGTCGAGTGCAATGGTCATTTCCATCATCAGTTCCGGCACCCCGGCGATCTCAGCCAGTCCGGCCAACAGCTTGCGGCTGTTGATCTTCACCTGCACCTGCGGCAATGCCAGCTTATGGAAAGCGCTTCGATAGATACACAGCAGCTCAGCTTCGTTGATCAGCGAGTTGCTGCCCACCACATCGCAATCGCACTGCCAGAATTCGCGGTAACGCCCTTTCTGCGGACGGTCGGCACGCCAAACCGGCTGCATCTGGTAGCGGCGGAAAGGGAATGCCAGCTCGTGTTGGTGCATCACAACATACCGCGCAAAGGGTATCGTAAGATCATAACGCAAAGCGCGTTCCGTAACCACAGGCGAACTATATGGGCGCGAGAGCAGCTTGTCCCACTCTGTCCGCAGCGCTTCCTTTTTTTGCTCTTGTTGTTCGTGCAATCCGTTGTTCAGGATCTTGAAGATCAGGCGGTCGCCCTCCTCGCCATATTTGCCGGTGAGCGTCACCAGGTTTTCCATAGCCGGTGTTTCGAGCGGCTGGAAGCCGTAGGTTTCAAAGATTTCACGCAGCGTAGTAAAGATATATTGGCGGCGGCGTACCTCTGCCGGGGAGAAATCACGTGTACCCTGGGGGATGGATGGTTTGGACATGTTATGCTAATTTGGGAATTTGAAAATTTGGGAATTTGAAAATGCCCATGTTTTGACGAGAAGGCATTTTCAAATTATCGTATTGCATTACCGGCGCCATATTTCCGGATAATAATATCACAGGCTTGTTCGATCATTTTATAGACAGGCAGATACCCGTCTTTATCGCCGTACCAGGGATCGGGGACAGATCTGTCCGTACCGGGGTGTAATTCATTCAGGAAAAAATCCACATTACTCAGGTCGGCGCCTTTACCTGCAATCTGCTGCACGTCCCGGTACACATCCCCGGCCATGACGTATATCTTGTCGTAGCGGGCAAGATCCTTTTTTTCAAACCGACGGGCGCGCTGCTCCGAAATATCAATGCCATGCCGCAGGCAAACCTCTTGCGAATGCCGGTGCGGCGGCTTTCCCGTATGATAGCCGTTTGTGCCTGCGGAATCCACCATCCAGTCAAGACCATACCTGCCGGCCCTATCACGCAGCAAACCTTCCGCTATCGGCGAACGGCAGATATTGCCCAGGCAAACCATCAGTATTTTCATAAACAGTCAATAACAGGTGGGCAAAACTAAATCAAAATGAGGAGGCCGGCGAATAATATGCAACGGCCAATCCGCAAGAACTCATTAGCATTGATCCGGCTAAACGCGAACCCTTCGCAGTACGTTTGCTTTCCCGGCAGACCGTGCCGGTGATACACGCCGGGAAGCCACACTCCGGGTACTTCCGGCATTGTCCCGGCCTTCCGGCAGTTCCCGGGTCACAGCCCTTACTTCAAACCTGAAACCAAGCGCTGTCTCGATTTTAGACAGTGTATCGAAATTCAAAGGCTTACTGCCCCTGTACAGTTGCGTGATATAACTTGGCGAAACACCGATCATTGCCGCAAGGTCCTTCCTCAATATATTTCGCTCGTCTGTGATCCGCTCCACTTCGCTCAAGAACCGGTACATCAACATCCGGGCAAAGTGCTGCTGGTCGTCATCTGTTCCAAAACAGCCGGCATACTGATTTTTTAGCTCCCCGATTTTATCTGTATTCATATTCATAACCTGCTATTGTTTCAATTCGTGAGCGATACTTGGATGGTATCTCATTTGATTTTTTTCCTTCAAAAAGCGCGCACATAACAATGTACCTGACTTTCCCGGCGCGTACCTCCTGACAGTATATCCGGTCATTACGTCCATTACGGGTGAACCTCATCTCAAACATATTATGCGCTCTATCCGACACGTTAACTTTACAATACTTATCACGGTTTCTTAGGTTTTGCTTCAGAAGATCCCGTATTTCTTTGAATTCCGTATCCACCTTATCCCTCATGATATACCGAAGTATATCGGAAGCCGCGCCGCTGTCAACGGCAATTACAGTGGTGCCGTGTATATTTTGATCCAGTATAATTGCAAGCCGTTTCAACAAAATTAAGCTATAGATTAATTACGTCCAAATT
>JBEBVQ010000151.1:0-6006 GCA_040392625.1 Taibaiella soli
GCCTGGTAATCGCGCACAGGCTGTCCACCGTACAACATGCCGACGAGATCATCGTGCTCGACAAAGGCCGGATCGTACAGCGCGGCCGCCACAGCGAGTTGATGCAACAGGACGGGCATTACCGGAAGCTGGTGGAGATGCAGCAGGTGAAATAGCACATCAGCCAATGAGCTGATGTGCTGATTAGCTAATGATTTCCCCGCTACAGACATTAGCTAATTGGCTCATAAGCTAATTAATTTCGTTATCATTCCGATAACAAATCCGGTATATTACTTACGTATCTTTGCACAAGATCTCCTTATCATGAAAAAAATACTCGTTACAGGCGGATGCGGCTATATCGGCGGACATACCATTGTGGATCTGGTGAATAACGGCTTTGACGTCATCTCTATTGATGATCTTTCACGCGGATCACTGCGTATGCTGGCCGGTGTCGAAAAGATCCTCGGCCGTACGATCAAGAATTACAAAGTAGATCTCACCAACCTCGAAGATACCCAGGCAGTATTTATGGAAAACCGGGACATTGCCGGGATCATCCATTTTGCCGCCTACAAATCCGTACCTGAATCTGTCGCGGAGCCTTTGAAGTATTTCCATAACAATCTCAATTCCCTGGTGAATATCCTGATGTGCGCACAGGAATTTAAGGTGCCGCATATCGTATTCTCCTCGTCCTGCTCCGTGTATGGCAATGCGCAAACACTACCCGTTGATGAGCATGCACCGCTGGCAGAAGCAGAATCTCCATACGCCCGCACCAAGCAGATGGGCGAAGCGATCTGCCGGGATTTTACGTTCCAGAATAAGGACTTCAATACCATCCTCCTGCGCTATTTCAATCCTGTAGGCGCACACCCGTCTGCCATTATCGGCGAGCTGCAGGAAAAACCGGAGAATCTCGTGCCGGTCATCACCCAGACCGCTATCGGCAAACGCCCGGAAATGCATGTCTTCGGCTCTGATTACGATACCCGCGACGGCTCCTGTGTACGCGACTATATCCATGTAATGGACATTGCCGATGCGCACACAAAAGCATTGCAGTATATGCTGGAAGGCCGGAATAAGCACAACTGTGAAATATTCAACCTCGGCTCCGGCGACGGCGTCACAGTACTGGAGATGATAAAAGCTTTTGAAAAAGTATCCGGCAAGACATTAAACTACAAGCTGGGGCCGCGCCGCGCCGGTGATGTGATCGCTGTATATGCCAATAACACCAAAGCCCGTGCATTATTGGGCTGGAATCCGCAATATGCACTCGACCGCATGATGGACACCGCCTGGCGCTGGGAACTGGCGCTGCAGCATGAAGCGCAGGTGCAGCTCAATTAGCAGCAACTGATGATTTACTGTTTTATATCCCGGATATCAATATACCCCGGGAATAAAACGATATTTCACTTTGGCGCAATACGCCACATAATCCGGATCCTGCAGCAGATGGCGCTCTTCGGTAACGGCACGCAGGAAATAGATCACCGTCCATCCCAGCATACCCGCCGCAGCCAGAGGAATATGGATCAATACCGGTATCAGCGTGATCCACCATACCAGCACTTTAGAGATATAAGCCGGATGCCGTACAAACCGGTAGGCGCCCCGCTGCACAATGCCGCGGTTGGTAAGATTGGAACATTTGGCGCCGAGCGATACAGATGCCCACACATACACAAACAGCAACAGCATCACGACCAGCCTCATCACGAAAGTAGCTTCTATCGAATGGAAATAAGCATAGGTTACGCTGTGATGCGGCGCCAGGGATGCAGTGAGGTTATTCAGCGGCGGATAGCAAGCCAGCGTCACCAGCCAGCCCGACCAGGTGGGATCCACCGACTTGATCCGGTTACGCAGCCGCGAAGATGAGACCAGATAACCAAAGGAAAAAAGCAGTGTATCCAACAGATAAAACGCTGTTACCGCTATCGGGAAAACAATGTTATTAAAAACCGTAAAGAAAGTCTGTGAGCCTTTATGATGCGCTACCCGCTGTATCTCTGATATAAAATCGTGATAGTTCCCCACCGTAAACTGGATCATGACGGGGATAAAGAACAGCTTTACCAAGACGAAAAGAAACAGCGTCTTTTCCGTACGTGTTGTAAACAGCGGCAACTGTTCCCCGCGATACGGCCGCAGGCAGCGGCGAAGAAAACGGAAGATTACCTGTATAAATATATAACCATGAGCAGTAGTTGTATCGGGGTTGTCACGATTATGGATATGCCGTATAATGCTCAGGCACGAGTACAGCACGGCAACGACTGCAAGTATCAGTAACGTCTGCTGCTGAAGGTATGTTGCATACCAGGCATTATTGGCATAAAAAAACCAGGCGCACCAGATTAGCAGCATATCTGCCAACAGTAAATGCAGCCAGCTCTGCGAGCTGGCTGCCGGTAAAAATATTCCGCTCAGTAATTTCCGCATGCGATACCCCCGGATACCGTTAGCGGGTAAGGTTCATGGTATTACAGGCGCCGGATACGGTAGCCGTGCCGCTCCAGTTATAGTCGCCATCCTCTGCGGTGTAAGAAACTGTTGTCGGCCCGCTGTAAGTCTTGGTAACACAGCCACTGGCTCCGCAGGAGGGGGTAGATGAGTAAATAGAGGTGATCGTACCGGCATAGCTGCCGCTGATGTACACGCTTATGGGCGACCCCTGGAAGTCCGACCAGAATGTTAATCTGTAAATAGAAGAACCACCGGAAGAAGAACCGCTGCTGCTGCCGGAAGAAGAACCTCCAGAAGAACTACCCGAAGAAGAACCACCAGAGGAGCTACCGGAAGAGGAACCTCCAGAGGAAGAACTGCCATAGCCTGATGACGAGCCGCCGGAAGAAGAGCTGCCATAACCCGATGACGAACCGCCAGAGGAGGAATAACCGCCACCGCTATTCCCCAAATACGTGGCGCACCACTTGCCTCCGTAATCACTGTTACAAATACAATCCCCGTCTGAACAATACCCGTTGACACAGTTTTCATCACAGGGATCTTCCTTTTCGCAGGAGGCAAAGAAAATAGACAAGGATGCTGCAATCATTACAAAACGTAACATTTTTACAGCATTAAGTAAATTGTGTTTCATAATATCCATACGTTTTTTGATAATTGAATTTGGTAATGTCCGGAATTTGTTAACAAAAGTAAAAAGAAGGTTTAAATTACGCAATAGCATCTTCTTTATATCTCTCTATTATTTTAAGCAAACAAATGAGATTTTTTCTGTTTATTCATAAGTAAATTTCAATTATTTACACCTATACACTTATGAAATGGTATATAACAGGCAAAATTATATTACTCACTGGGATGAAACAATACCCTCTCATAGGTATTTTTAATATTAGGCACAATCACCGCATATTGAAAGGAAACAACACATCGGACATTGCAGAGAAATTATTTATTTCCATACACACCGGGAAAGCATTAAAACAAAGCGGGAGTTGCCTGGCTTATGAACTGACGAAATTTGCGAAAGCTTTTAACTGGCTTGAAGAAAACTTGCCTGGCTCCGTATCCGGCCTCACGGAGCCAGCCGGTATCGCTCCCATGCTGCAGATATACCCCTGCGATGGAAGACAATACGATCATGGAGCCGGCTGCTGCGTCCCTGCCAGAATTCTATACGTGCGGGTATGATACGGAATCCGCCCCAGTGTTCCGGTCGCGGGATATGATCATTGTCCGGAAATTGCTCCCTGTACCTCCGTTCATTTTCTTCGAGTACGGAACGGGATGCAATAATCTCACTTTGGGGAGATGCCCAGGCGCCGATACGGCTCTCTGCCGGGCGTGAAAAAAAATAAGTATCGCTTTCGGCAGCAGAAACTCTTTCGGCAATACCTTCAATCCGTACCTGTCGCTCCAGGTCTTTCCAGAAAAAAAGTAAGGCGGCCTGCGGATGCGCAATGAGATCTCTACCCTTAGCGCTGCTATAATTAGTAAAAAACACAAAGCCTTTTTCGTCCAGGCCTTTCAGCAATACGATGCGGGCATGCGGCAGGCCGGCAGCATCCACGGTTGCCAGCGTCATAGCATTGACCTCTTCGATCTGCGCCGTTTCGGCTTCCTCAAACCATCTCCTGAAAAAGATCAGCGGATCGTGTCCTGCAGCGCTTTCATCCAGCGCTGCCCGGCAGTAATCCCTGCGTATGTCTGCAATATGACTTGTATCGGATGGCAATGTAGATTATTTATTTGCCGGAGCCCAGGTATTTTACCATAACATAGATCAGCTCAATAACCATCAGCAGGCCAAATACCCATGCAAGTATAGGTCCCACAAGATTTCCGGTTTCGTAAAATGAGTTCAGCAGCAGGCTTGTCATATCTGAAGTGATTTGCGGTGCAAGATACAAAAAAGATGTTTTGGATAATTAATGTGGAAAATGTGTTTGATGTGGGGAATGTGTTGAATGTGCTTTAACATGTACAAACACATCTGACACATTTTCCACATTAAACACATTCAACACATACTACATTACTAAAAAATCGGGTTTTTATCATTACTTTTCGCTACAAAGTTGTTTTGTCCTGATCCTTCAGCGTCACATACCATTTTTGAAAGCTGTCAGCCTGTATGCCCTGACTGCCTTCGGCGGTCCGCACGGCCATATTGGTATGATGATAAAAACATTCGCCCGGAAAAAACATTATGTAACAGAAGAAGAGCTGCTGGAATACAATGCTTTCTGCCAGATGCTGCCCGGCCCCTCCTCCACCCAGACCGTTATGCTGATTGCCATGAAGCGGGGGGGTGTGCCGCTCGCATTACTGGCACTGCTGATCTGGATCTTTCCTGCGGTGCTGCTGATGGCCGGCTTTTCATTCCTGCTGTATTTTTTTGATGCCAAAGACATACAGACCAACCTGTTCCTCTACATCCAGCCTATGTCGGTCGGGTTTATTTTTTACGCCGCCATGCGAATGATGCGCTCCAATATCCGGCATGCGGCCACCTATGCGATCATGTTCGGCAGCATCGTGGCGACAGTGCTGATACCTTCTCCCTGGGTGTTCCCCGCGCTACTCGTAGTAGCGGGCACGATCAGTAATTTTAGTAACAAGCGTATTCCTGAACGCAATAAAAATCCCCGCCCGATCCGCTGGATCAGCCTTTGGCTCTTCTTCCTGATATTTATTGCTGCGGGGATATTGAGTGAAGTAGCCCGCGCCCACGAGTGGGAGCACCGGCGGATCTTCAATCTTTTTGAAAACTTTTACCGTTTCGGAAGTATTGTATTTGGCGGCGGACAGGCGCTGATGCCGATGATGCTCTACCAGTTCGTTTCCCGCCCCATACACCAGGGTACGGCGCCCTGGCTTACGTCCACAGAGCTGCTTACCGGCTACGGACTTATCCAGGCATTACCCGGGCCGGTGTTTTCCATATGCGCTTTTGTAGGTGGGATGGCCATGAGCACTTTCGGGCCGGGCTGGCAGGTGCTTGGAAGCATCACCGCAACCATAGCCGTTTTCCTCCCCAGCACACTCCTCCTGTTCTTTCTCTTTCCGCTGTATCAAAACCTGAAACAGCATGTCATTATCTTCAGAGCGCTGGAAGGGATCAATGCCGCAATTGTCGGGATCATATGGGCAACGGGCCTGGTATTGCTCCGGATGCTGATGCCGGAACCATCACCGGGTATATTAATGACAAATTTCACGGTTATTGCCATCACCTTTTGCCTGCTCTATTTTACCCGTATCCCGGCTCCGCTGATCGTACTGGGGTGGATACTGCTGGGATGGATCGGGCATGGGTTTCAGTAAGCTGCGGACTGTTTTTGGATATTTGTCAATTTAAAAATGAGCGGCATTTTCAAACTACCGTTTTAAAACCATGCTTTTTAATGTGGAAAATGTGTTGAATGTGATGAATGTGTTTATCACATTTCCCACATTCAACACATTTGTCACATTTTTATGATCATTTCCACTTCTCCTCTATCGAATCAAGAATAGTCCGGTAACTCACATACC
>JBEBVQ010000152.1:0-6001 GCA_040392625.1 Taibaiella soli
AGCAGGGTCTCGAAAAAATAGAACGGCAAAACCGTGAGAAAGCAGGATTGCTGTATGCAGAGCTGGAGCGGAACACGATGTTTGAACCGATCGTGGCGCCGGATTCCCGCAGTATGATGAATGTGGTATTTAAAACAATATCCCCGGATGCGGAACAGGCATTTCTTGATTTATGTGATCAGAATGGCGTATTAAATATTAAAGGCCACCGGAAGGCCGGCGCCTTCCGGGCATCGTTATATAATGCCCTGCCCATGGAAGCAGTAAAACATCTCGTAAATTTGATGCAGGATTTTGAACGTAGGGGCGAACCTATGTGTTCGCCCAGTAACATGCATTCGCCCGCACGTGGATGACGGTATTTAACAGGGCGAACACATAGGTTCGCCTCTACAATAATTATTTTTCGATTAATAAATATAAAAATCTATGGCAAAGATCACTCCCTTTAAGGGATTAAGACCGACACCCGAACATGCAGCTGATGTGGCTACCCTGCCCTACGATGTGATGAGCGTAGCGGAAGCCCGGCAGTACAAAGACAAGCCGTATCATTTCTACCATGTTACCCGATCTGAGATAGACCTCCCGGAAAATGTGGATGTACACAGCCAGGCGGTATATGATAAAGCAAAAGAAAATCTCGACCGGCTTATTAACGATAAAATTCTTGTGCAGGATAACGAACCCTGCTATTATATCTATGAGCTGGTGATGGACGGCCGCTCGCAGACGGGGCTGGTATGCGGTTCGTCCTGCGATGATTATTTCAACGGTGTGATCAAAAAGCACGAATTTACCCGTCCCGAAAAAGAATTGGATCGCATCAACCACATCCGTACTACCCGCGCCCAGACAGGTGTTGTGTTCCTGGCCTATAATGACCAGGAAGATGTCCAGCAGATCATCGCGGAATGGAAGGAAGGACACGCGCCGGCTTATGATTTTGTTGCGGAAGACGGCATCCGCCATATTTTCTGGGTAGTAGATGATTACGCAAAAGTATCTGCGATCACAAAGCTGTTTGAAGAAAAAGTGCCTGCAACTTATATCGCAGACGGCCATCATCGTGTGGCTTCGGCTGCCAAAGTATGCCAGGAGATGCGCGACCAGGGTCTTTCCATAACCGGGGAAGAGGCGTTTAATTCTTTTATTACCTGCATTTTCCCCGCCAGCCAACTGGCAATACTTGATTA
Organism: Taibaiella soli; assembly: GCA_040392625.1. Taxonomy (GTDB): domain Bacteria; phylum Bacteroidota; class Bacteroidia; order Chitinophagales; family Chitinophagaceae; genus JBEBVQ01. Next base: position 1,197 of record JBEBVQ010000152.1, read on the forward strand.
CAACCGCGTGGTAAAAGATCTGAACGGCAAAACGCCGGAAGAGCTGATCACTGCATTGAAACAAAAGTTTGATGTGGCGCCTGCAGATAATTCCGATCCTTATAAACCGGCTCAGGCTCATGAGTTTGGCATGTACCTGGATGGGAAATGGTATCGCCTTACCGCAAAGCCCGGCACCTATACAGAAGACCCTATCGGCATCCTCGATGTATCCATACTTCAGCAGAATGTGCTTTCGGAATTGCTCGACATTCATGATCCGCGTACCGATAAACGCGTGGATTTCGTAGGTGGTATCCGCGGACTGAAAGAACTGGAGAAACGTGTGGACAGCGGCGAAATGGCCGCAGCGTTTGCTTGCTATCCGGTCACTATTCAGCAGCTTTTTGATATCTCCGACAGCGGAAACGTCATGCCGCCCAAAAGCACCTGGTTTGAACCGAAGCTGCGGGACGGGCTGGTGGTGTATGTAATTTGATTAGCCAATTAGTCAATGTGCTGGTTAGCTAATGGACATTGTTATAATACAGGCATTAGCTAATCAGCTAATTATCACATTAGCTTATTAATCTGCAATGGAACTACCCCACCACCTCACCCTGGCCGATCTGGAGCGCATAGCAGGAAATCCGGAGGCTGTGCTTTCTGATGCAGCACGGCAGCGTATAAAGAATAACCGTGCTTACCTGGAGCAGGTGATCGCGCAGGGAGGTACTTATTACGGTATCAACACCGGATTCGGCAGCTTGTGTAATGTGCGTGTACAGCCGGATGAGCTGGCGCTGCTACAGGAAAATCTGGTTTGCTCGCATGCCTGTGGTATGGGCGATGAGGCGCCGCAGGAGATCGTCCGGATCATGCTGCTGCTGAAAATACACGGGCTGAGCCAGGGATATAGTGGCGTACGTCCTGAGCTGGTGCAGCGGCTCGTCGATTTTTATAATCACGGCATTACACCGGTTGTATATGAGCAGGGGTCGCTCGGCGCCTCCGGCGACCTCGCGCCGCTGGCGCATCTGAGCCTGCCGATCCTCGGTAAAGGCGACGTGTGGTATAAAGGAAAGAAAATCCCTGCTGCCGATGCTTTGCGCGCCACAGGATTAAGCCCGATGTCGCTCACGGCAAAAGAGGGATTAGCGTTGCTGAACGGTACCCAGTTTATGAGCGGCTATGCTACGTGGTCGCTGATGGCCGCCCGCCGGCTTATGGACTGGGCGAATGTCATTGCAGCATTATCTGCCGATACATTCCTGGCAAAAGCAGAGCCATTCCGCCATGCAATACATCGGGTGCGCCCGCACAAAGGGCAGATCGCAACCGCACAGAGAATGATGGAATTGCTCAACGGCAGCCAGCTTCAGCAGCAACCCAAGCAGCAGGTGCAGGATCCGTATTCATTCCGCTGCATCCCGCAGGTGCATGGCGCAACAGCCGATGTGATTGATACCGTTAATGCCGTGGTAGAAACAGAGATCAACTCGGTTACGGACAACCCGATCGTATTCCACGACGAAGATGCCATATTGAGCGGCGGGAACTTCCACGGGCAGCCATTGGCGCTGCAGATGGATTTCCTGGCCATTGCAATGGCGGAACTGGCCAATATATCCGAACGGCGCACGTATCTGCTGATCAGCGGTCAGCGCGACCTGCCGGCATTCCTGGCGCTGTCTGCCGGACTGAACAGCGGCTTTATGATCGCGCAATATACGGCAGCGGCCATCGTGAGCCAGAATAAACAACTGTGTACGCCTGCGTCTGTTGATAGTATTATGAGCAGCAACGGACAGGAAGATCATGTGAGCATGGGCGCCAATGCAGCCACTAAATTGTATCGCGTTGTGAAGAATGTGCAAAGGGTGCTTGCCATTGAATTGCTTACAGCTGTTCAGGCGCTCGACTTGCGCAGGCCATTGCAGACTTCGCCGGAACTGGAACAGGTAGCTGCCTCCCTGCGTAGTAAAGTGTCGTTTATGGAAGCAGACCGCGTGCTGCATGATGATCTTGTGGCGGCGGAACGGCTTCTGGATGTTGATTTGTCGAATCGCTCATTTGTTTAATCGTTGAACCGATCTCAAAGTCTATTCAACGATTAATCGGTTCAACGGTTAAACAATTTAATACACCCCTCCATGAAGCACCCCTCCTACCTCATCTTCCAGGCATACGGGCCGGAGTACATTCTCCGGGAGTGTATGTATGCGTTGCTCCGTTTTTCTCATGTGCATAACACAGAAATGCCAGACGACCTGGAGATATGGATCTACACCGATCAGGAAGACTGGTTCCGCAGGCATTTTCCCGACTGTCCGCTTCCGCTGCATTTCCGGGAAATAGATGATACGCTGATCCGGCAATGGCGCGGCGAGATCAATTTTGTCCACCGGCTTAAGATCGAAGTGTTGCGCGATTTCTGTCAGGGGCATTCCGGGAATGTTATTTATCTCGATACCGATACTTATTTCCTTGCTTCTATCGGCAACATTTTTGAAAATATCCGTAACGGCGCTTTATACATGCATGTACAGGAAAGCATCCTGTCGCAGGAAGTGAACCCGATGATGCGCAAGCTTAACCGTTTCCTGAAGAAAAATGAACCCCTGATCATAAAGGGAAAGCAGGTACATATACCCGCAGACATAGCGATGTGGAACGCCGGTATGCTGGGATTTCATACCGGTCATGCGCCACTGCTGGAGGAAATATCGCAGTTTACGGATGAAGTGTACCGGATATTCCCGAAACATGTGGTGGAGCAGTTTGCTTTCTCCTTTTATTTCCAGCAGACGGGTAATGTGAAGAGCAGCGCGGCACATATTTTCCACTATTGGAATTTCAAGGAGATGCGCGCTTATCTGAAATCATTCTTCGCTCATTTCTCTGCTGCCTCCTGGACAGACCTGGCACGGTACAGCACACTGATCCAGCCGCAGGTGCAACTGCAGGAGATGATCGGTTTCTATCGCGCCCGCAATGGCTGGGAGAAGATGCGCCGTAAGAGCTGGGAGCCTGTAATGCCCGACTGGGATTTGTTATTGAAGCAGATGCAGTAAAGTGTCAATGGCCTTTTTATTTTGCGGCTGATAAATGGAGCGGTAGAGATCGGTTCTTTCCCGCTGCGTCAGGTGGAAGTTGAGCGGAGCGGATCTGTCGGTTTGTTCGGGAATGTATTCCAGGCTGATGTATTTTAATTGTCCGTTAAAAACATGGGTATTCAGATCCCTTAGATCGGCGCTGTAAAAAGATTGCATCGTCGCCCATTTATTCTGGATGGTAAATACCGGATCGGTGAGCATGCTCACCAGCGAGTTTTGCTCAGACCCACGCGACATCTGCGCTTCGCGGGTATCCCGTATCTGCAGATAGATCACATTACCTGCATGCGCCCTGATCCATTCCCTGAATACAAACAGGTAACGGGTAGCGACTTCGGCACCGAAATTATCCCGTAGTCCTGCATCCATAATATTCATTTGCGGGATGCTCGGCAGCGTCAATACCGGCAATATCCAAGGGAATGTAGCGCTCATTCGGAGGGCCGAAGTGATCCGCATGCTGTACGGATCCTGCTGCCGGAAGAACGTGGTAAAATCCACCGCATCAATGGGCGGCGCTTTATCCTGCGACCGTGCAAAGGCCGGCTGTGTCAGGAATGAAATGGGCTGCGATGAGATCATCAGCCTTCTGCCGTCGTTCACGATCGTACCGTTGATGATGATAGCCGGTATATCACCCGCAGCTTCCGCACCGGCAAAATCGCCCAGCTTGAAGTCGAGCATCCCTTCCGTATTATAGATCAGCTCCTGTTCGAAAGCAAACCCGCGGTCTTTGGTATAGGAATACCCCGACATCAGTGTTTTATTGAACGGCGTGAACAGGTCGGAGCTGACGAGCGAGAAGATGATCGCGTTCAGCAGGTCTTTCCCGATGTTTTCCTGGTACCGGGGATGATAGGGATCCGTGATGGATCCGTTCCGATGAGCGGCGTGTATGCTCCGCCAATAGGTAGCGCCGATCATGCCTCCCGATGCGCCGGTAATGAGCACCGTATTGTTGAACAGCTTGCCGTTGGTAATGCTGTCGAGGTATTGCAGGCTGCGGAATGTCCAGTATGCCGATCGCGATCCGCCGCCGCTGACGCTTACAACGATCAGCGGCGGTTTTTGCGCGACGTTGTCGTTGTGTTTATGCTTCCATCGTTCCAGCCGGTGTAAGCCGAGCAGTCTGTCGTGCTCGTAACGTTCGGGTGTAAAGGTATTGCGGAGTGCAGCGTATGAATAAGCAGGTTTCTGGTGCGGCTGTGTGCGGTAGTTGATTCCATAGGCAATGCTGCGGAGGTCGAAAGCCTTGAAGTGTACCAGCAGCGAGAAGATGCTGAAAATGGCCACCCATCCCAACAATTCCCAGCTTCTCAGGAAATATTTCATAGCGCCTACAAATCCGGTAAGCACGGTGAACAGGATCAGGAAGCCTGCTGCGGCAGGTATCCGCAGCGCGGGTTTGTCCAGGAAAATGCCCAGCACTGCCAGCGTGATCAGGGCAAAGAAATAAGCGGTGACGGCGTTGCGGTGGTGGCGTCGCAGCACGGTGGCCAGCAGCCGTGACGGATGCTGCTCCAGTTCACGGATACGGCGTATGGTTAAATGTCCGGAAAGATATGTCTCTGCACGTATCAGGTCGTATTCGTCGTCGAGTGTATCATATGGTATCAGGTTGCGGATGCGCGCGGGGTTGGTGATTGTGCCGATCACCGTTTTCAACATATCGCGCCCCACACTGAACAAATACAGGAATGACACGAGGAT
>JBEBVQ010000153.1:0-5897 GCA_040392625.1 Taibaiella soli
ACATCACTGCCACCTGCAGCCCGAACCATCCAACCTGATCCTGAATACATTACGGGCATTTACCGAAAAACATGCCCTGCCCTATTACGATTACCGTGCACAGGAAGGCTGGCTGCGCAATGTAGTGATACGGGTGGCTACTACCGGAGAAGTACTGGTGAACCTGATACTGCAGCACGAACGGGAAAAAGAACGCATCGCCCTCCTTGATCATCTGCTGGCCACCGTACCTTCCATCACCACGCTGCATTATACCATCAATCCGAAAGTGAACGACAGTATCCACGACCTCGAAGTGCATTACTATGCCGGCAAAGGATATATCACGGAGAAGCTGGAAAATTTTGTGTTCAAAATATCGCCGAAATCATTCTTCCAGACCAATACCCGGCAGGCGGAAGAACTGTACCGGATCACAAGGGAATTTGCCGGACTTACCGGCACCGAAACACTTTACGATCTCTACTGCGGCACCGGCAGCATCGGTATTTTTTGCTCAGAGAAAGCGAAGAAGGTGATCGGCATCGAGGTGATCCCAGACGCCATCGAAGATGCCAAAGAGAATGCACGGATGAATAACCTCAGCAACTGCCTGTTCTATGCCGGGGATGCTGCCGGCATTTGCACGGATGATTTTTTTGCTGCGCATGGCAAACCCGATGTGATCATTACCGACCCGCCGCGTGCCGGCATGCACGAAAAACTGATAAAACAGTTGCTAAGCCTGCGCGCCCCCAGATTGGTTTATGTAAGCTGCAACCCGGCAACGCAGGCCCGCGACCTGCAGCTGCTTGATGAAGCCTACCGGGTAGAGAAATTACAGCCGGTGGATATGTTCCCGCATACGCACCATATTGAGAATGTGGCATTATTGGAACTTCGCGAGTATGAAATGTGACAAATGTGTTGAATGTGACAAATGTGTTTAATGTGCATTGATCACATTTGTCACATTAAACACATTTCACACATTACTCCCTCCGGATTTTAATTATCTTCGCACTTTAACTTATATCAGTAACCCGATTTTTATTTTATGAAATTTTTTATAGATACCGCAAACCTCGATCAGATAAGGGAAGCACACGACCTCGGCATCCTTGACGGCGTAACCACCAACCCTTCACTGATGGCCAAAGAAGGCATTAAAGGCGCAGATGCCATCGCAGAACATTACCGCAAAATATGCGAGCTGGTACCCGGCCCTGTGAGTGCGGAAGTGTTCGGCACTACCTTTGACGAGATCGTGGAAGAAGGCAAAAAGCTCGCCGCCATCCATGAAAATATTGTCGTGAAAGTACCGATGATCAAAGACGGTATCAAAGCGATCAAATGGTTTACCGATAATGACATTCAGACAAACTGTACACTGGTATTCTCTGCCGGGCAGGCCATCCTGGCTGCCAAGGCCGGCGCTACATATGTTTCTCCGTTCATCGGCCGTATCGATGATGGCAACTGGGACGGGGTGCAGCTTATTGAGCAGATCGTGGGTATCTACAATGCGCAGGGCTTTATGACGGAAGTGCTGGCGGCCTCTATCCGCACACCGCTTCATATTGTCCGTTGTGCCGAAGCCGGCGCCGATGTCTGTACCTGTCCGCTCAGCTCTATTCTCGGCCTGCTGAAGCACCCGCTTACCGATCTGGGGCTGGCTCAATTCCTGAAGGACGCAGCCACCATGAAGTAATTATGAATTATGAGTTATGAATTATGAATTATGAATGAACCCGCAATTCATAATTCATAATTCATAACTCATAATTCATAATTCATCATTCATCATTCATAACTCATAATTAGAAAGGTCTGCCAGCATCGCTTTGGCCTGTTCATTTTCCGGATGCTTTTTCAATAAATGCAGGAGTAGTCTCTTTGCCTTATCATATTGCATCTGCGCATGATGCCATACAGCCAGGTTGATCAGCATCTGCTCATTGTCCGGATCCAGCATCTGCGCCCTGCTGAGCAGGTCATAAGCCATCACACTATTCCCCTGCTGCATATGCAGGAAGCCCAGGTTAGTATTCGCGATCGTATAGTCCGGATTTTCTGAAATGATAAACTGATAAACCGCCTGCGCTTCCGGGTACCGCCCTAAAGCCAGCAGGCAAATACCATATTTATTCTGGAAGTCAAGCGCATATTTCTTGATCTCCGTAGCGCGTTTATACCAGGGCAATGCATCTCCTGGCTGCCCTGACTGGAAATAAGATTCTCCGATACGATATGCAGTCCAGGCATCGTTCATCCGCTCCGGCCGGAGTGCGGCAGCATACTGTATCACTTTCGCAAAATCCTGCATCAGGAAATAAACCCGGATATAATTCCGGTTCTGTTTTTCCTTTGCCTCCACATCCGCCTGCTTATTGATATAATACAGCGCGGAATCCAGCAAACCTGTATTCGGATTATACCGTTCATAAAATTCCATAAAGGCCCGCGCTGTAGTAATAGCATCGACATGGTCATTGTTGAATGAGCGCATGCCGAGAAAAGCACGGATCTTTCCATGCGTGGAATCATCATAGGGACGTCGCCGGATATAATGGTCGGTTACGGCTACGTGCGGGATGTCAATACTGCTGTTCTGCGGCATATGGCAGCCTACGCAATCATTATTTTTCGCCATCCTGCGCTCGGGCAACTCGGTACAAAACGTCTGGTTGCTGCCGCCATGGCAACCGCCGCAGGCATCGTTGAATTTCTTGCGGGGCGTGAACTTTACGCTCACATGCGGATCGTGGCAGGTAATACAGCTCATCTTCCCGGAAGAAACAAAGCAATCGCTTTTCTTCATCCGCTCAACATGCGAAGCCATGATCATCTTGTCTTCCGCTCCTTCATACTGCGGCATGAAGACATTCATCACCTCGCTAAGCCGCATCCCCGGGTGAAAATCAAAAAAAGTCTTATCGTCATTCAGCACGGCGATCCCCTGCAGGTGGCACCGCTGGCAAACATCATTCTGCAACTCTATGGACAACCGGCGTGGATTCACAATACTATAATCCGGCCCTTGTGACGTATCCACAATAACACCTGCGTGTTTCTCTGCCACATGCAGACTGCCCGGGCCGTGACAGCGCTCGCAATCAATACCGGTCTTCAGGCTGATGTATTTATTCTGGCTGTTGGGCACAAAATCGGGATAGCCGTTGTGGCAGGTCATACATTCGCTTTGGATCACCCGCGCAAAGCGGCTGCTGGCGCCATCTTCAAAGCCCGGGGCCAGATCCCATTTTCCCTTCTGGGTATAAAAAGTGATCGGCGCCTGGTACAAATAGCCATTCACTTCAAAAATATGGGAATTGGTATGCTGCCCCGAACCGATGATGTAGTCGATCTTTTGGATCCGCTTGTGCACCGTGTCTTTGCCGTCAAGGCGGTATTCCATAAAATACAACGAATCTCCGTGCCAGTATGGTTTGTAATAAAAATCCAGATCGTGGTCGTACACCAGCGCATGGTCAGAAAAATCAGCGGCAGATTTTTCGCGGGTGGCGTGATCGTACGACTGCCCCATCCCTGTTTGGATGAAACTTTGATATACCTCTTCGTGACAAGTGCGACAGGCCTGCATCCCCACATAGCGGACGCTGGTATCATAGACATTCCGCCATTCAGAATACGGCGTATCTGCCTGGTTTTCTTTTACCGGAGGGCTGCAGAAAAACACAAGCGTGGTCATACCGGCGAATGCCAATAACAGCAGGATATTTCGGTAACGCCGTACAGACACTTTGAATTGAAAATTGAAAGTGGAAAATTGAAAATAATGAGGCTGCCTGGAAAGCCCGACAACTGCCCACTAACCAAAGATAGCCAAAGTATATTTCTTCCCCTTTTGTATCAGCAGGTATTTATCATTAAGCAGCAACTCCGGTTTAATAATAAATCCCGTATCAGTTATTTTTTCTTTGTTGATGCTCAAGCCGCCGTTCTGGATCATCTTGCGGGCCTCCCCTTTGGAAGGGAACACGCCGCTCTCTGCCAGGAAGCTGATCATATCCTGCCCCGCTTCCAGATCGCTCTTTTTTCCGGAAACCTGCGGCAGCCCGTCCATAATCTCCAGCAACTCACGCTCCGTCAGTTGCTGAACTGCTTCGACGGGAGCCTTGCCATACAGTATCTCAGAAGCGCGCTGCGCGCGTTCCAGGTCATCTTTACTGTGTACCAGAATAGTCAATTCTTCGGCCAGGGCTTTCTGTAGCTTGCGCAAATGCGGCGCAGTCTTATGCTCTTCGGCTAATGCTCTGATCTCCGCTACCGGCCGGAATGAAAAGATATACGACATGCGCTCAGCATCCGTATCGTCCTGGTTGAGCCAGAACTGATAAAACTGGTACGGCGATGTTTTTGCGGGATCCAACCAGATATTACCACCTTCCGATTTGCCAAACTTGGAGCCGTCAGCTTTTGTAACCAACGGACAGGTGAAGGCAAATGCATCTCCCCCACCCTTACGGCGGATCAGCTCCGTACCGGTAACCATATTCCCCCACTGATCGGCGCCGCCCATCTGCAGCTTGACGCCGAGCTGGTGATTCAGGTGGTAAAAATCAAAGCCCTGTATGAGCTGGTAGCTGAATTCAGTAAAAGAAAGACCAGTTTCGAGCCGCTTCTGCACCGACTCCTTGGAGAGCATATAATTGACGGTGATGTGCTTACCGATATCCCGGATAAAATCCAGGAAAGAATAGTCCTTCAACCAGTTATAGTTATTGAGCATCACCGCAGCGTTGGGCTTGCTTTCATCAAAATCGAGAAACTTTTCAAGCTGCTTCCGGATACCGGCGCAATAAGCCTGTATGGTATCCATATCCAGCAGGTTACGCTCACTGGATTTGCCGGAAGGGTCGCCGATCAGGCCGGTAGCGCCGCCCACAAGGGCATACGGCTTATGGCCTGCCCGCTGCAGGCGCATCAGCAAGGTAATGGGCAGCAGGCTACCTACGTGCAGGCTGTCGGCAGTAGGGTCGAAGCCTACATAGGCGCTGGTCTGTTCTTTATTCAGTTGCTCTTCCGTACCGGGCATGATATCCTGTATCAGCCCTCTTTCCTGTAATTCCGCGATCAGACTCATTGGTAATACTGTACTTTTTCGATACCGGCAAAAATAAGTATTATAGTAACAAGTATTTAGTAGCAAGTATAAAGAGGTGCAATTCAAATCTTCGCTGACCCAAATTCAACTTTGCTTCGGAGCGGAGTCGAAACGTGAGCGAAGATTTGAATTGTATCCAGCTGATGTGCTGATCAGCTTCATTTGCTTTTCCGGCTGTTTATTTCATCCCGGATAGAGATGGCACGCACGTAATCTTCCTGCTCCAGCACCTGCTGCAGCAATTTGTTCAGTTCCTCCAGGTTCATGCTTTTCATGTCTTTATCCATATCTACTCTGGAGCTGTCGGCGGCGGTCTGCGGCGGTTCGGCAGTGGCCGGGTCACCTTGGGATGCGTCGGCAGTCTGGTCGAGGTAGAGACCCGCCACATCAAGGATATTTTCGTAAGTCCATATGCGGCAGTTGGCACGTACGGCCAGCGCCAGTGCATCAGACGTTCTGGAGTCTATTTCAATATATTCGCCCTCATGGCGGCAGATCAGCCGGGCATAAAAAATACCTTCTTCCAGTTTATAGATAACCACTTCGGAAAGTTCAATGCTGAAGGTGGTCATAAAGTTTGCAAAAAGATCATGGGTAAGCGGGCGGCTGGGCTGCATACGCTCCAACGCCACTGCAATGGCCTGTGCTTCAAATCCGCCGATAACGATAGGCAGGCGCCTGAGTCCATTCACTTCTCCAAGTACTACCGCGTAGGAATGAGTCTGTGTAATGCTGTGAGACAGAGCCACAATTTCCAGTTCAATTTTTTTCATCAGTCAGCAACCGTCTT
>JBEBVQ010000154.1:0-5887 GCA_040392625.1 Taibaiella soli
CTGCGGGGAATGAATTCCCATTCTTCTTTCATCCGCTCGATGAACAGCCGCACATTCTTAGCTACTTCACGCTGGGTGCTCTTATCCGCTTTGGTAAAAACAACATTAAAAGGCACCTGCCATTCACCTAATTGTGCCAGAAATTCCAAGTCAGCTTTCTGCGGCGCATGGCGGCTGTCTATCAGCACAAAAACCGTCACCAGGTTACTGCGGCGCTGCAGGTAACCGGATATCATTTTCTGCCAGGCCGCCCGCTGCGTACGCGATACTTTGGCGTACCCGTAACCCGGCAGATCTACCAGATACCAGGAAATAACCTGATCCGGCGCCTCCTGCGAGGTGCTTTCCACCAGGAAGTGGTTGATCAGCTGGGTCTTGCCGGGCGTAGCGGATGTCTTGGCCAGTTTGGTCTGGTTGGTCAGCATATTGATCAGGGAAGACTTACCCACATTGGAGCGGCCGATAAAAGCATATTCCGGCCTGTCCGGACGCGGGCAGGCTTCCTCTTTCACATTACTGATCAAATATTTCGCAGCGCGTATTTCCATTAGTTATAGTAGTGTATTTTTGCAACAGATGCAAACAGAACAAAAGCAGTATCAGGGAAATCAGGTATTACCGGATACGACTTCAAAATTAAGCAAGAAAGAGCAGGTCGCCGAAATGTTTAACGACATATCCGGCAAATATGATTTCCTGAATCATTTTTTTTCGCTTGGTATCGACAACATCTGGCGCAGAAAAGCGATTTCCTCTATTGCTCCGGTAAATCCAAAAAAGATCCTGGATGTAGCCACCGGCACGGGTGATCTGGCGATTGCTGCCGCAAAGCTTCATCCCGATCAGGTAACCGGCGTAGACATCGCGGAGCAAATGCTGGAAGCCGGGAGGAAAAAAATCGAAAAAAAGAGCCTTTCCCATATCATTTCGCTGCAAAGCGGCGACAGCGAAGCACTCCCCTTCCCCACAGATTCGTACGATGCCGTCACCTGCGCTTACGGGATCCGCAACTTCGAACACCTTGAAAAAGGACTGGCCGAGATGTGCCGGGTCATGCGTCCCGGCGGCAGGCTGGCCATCCTGGAGTTTTCACAACCGAAAGCTTTTCCCGTAAAACAACTATACCGTTTTTACTTCCGCCATATATTACCCCTGCTGGGGAAGCTTGTTTCAAAACACAAAACAGCTTACACTTATTTGCCCGAAAGCGTCATGGCTTTCCCCGAAGGCACCGCCCTATGCAAAAAGCTGGAGCAGGCAAGCTTTAAAAACACACGAGCCATACCGTTAGCGTTCGGGATCACAACATTATATACAGCGGAAAAATAGTAAAGACAGGCGATTGCCTGTCTTTACATATTTCATGGTGATAGGTGCAGCACATTATTTCACGACCCGGCCACACAGGTCAGGATACAGCGTTTATTTATTATTGTGCTTCCCGGAAAATACCGGTATATAGCAATAGATGTTCAAGGTGAAAACCAAATTCTCCGTTTCTCCGTTCAAAGATAGCGCTTCTCTTTTATTCAAATGTTAAAATTTTGCCCTAATGGGGTAATTGTTTAAAAAGGAACATACTGTATCTTCGTGCTTACGCGTTACTATCAATTGATCAAACAGCATTTATGCGCCCAATAGCGATTAGTATTATTTTCCTTCTCAGTAGTTTCTTTCTGTTCAAGCCTGTTCAAGCACAGCAAACCATCCTGAATATGCCCGATCACGACCAGAAGGCCTATTACTTCGGGATCACGTTTGCCATGAACTTCTCACAGTACCGGCTCCGCTACACCGATGCGTACGCTAAAACAGACACCTTCAAGGTTGTCCAGTCACGCTGGAGCCCGGGGTTCAATCTGGGGCTGATGGCCAATCTGCGCCTGAGCAATTTTATAGACATACGCACCACGCCGTCCATCGCATTCGCTGAAAAGAAAATGAACTTTTCGCACCCCAATACCGATAGCATGACGGAACGGTCTATAGAATCTATCTATATGCACCTGCCGCTGCAGGTAAAATTCAAAAGCGAACGGATAGGCAATTTCCGTTTTTATGGTATTGTCGGCGGGAAATTTGATTTCGACATGGCCTCCAACGCACGCTCCCGCAGGACGGATGAATTCCTGAAAGTCAAGCCTATTGATCTGGGCTATGAAATGGGCGTCGGCTTTGAATTTTATTATCCTAACTTCATTTTCGCCCCCGAAATAAAGCTGAGCCAGGGATTGATGAACCAGTTATACAAAGATCACAACCTGCAGCTTACCAATGCCATTGACCAGATCAATACACGCATGATTGTTATCAGCATCCACCTCCAGGGATAAGGGAATGAAAAATGGAGAATGGAAAATGGAGAATTAAGGCTGTTCATTTTCAACTTTCAATTCTCAATTTTCAATTTTATACAATGATCACGATTATATCCGGCACCAACAGAAACGACAGCATGACCCTCAGGGTAGCGAAAGTCTATCACAACCTATTTCTGGAAAAAACAGACGATGTGCACCTGCTTTCCCTGGAAGGCCTGAACGTATGGGAGCGGGGCGAAGCGTTGATCGAAGCAGAACAGCGATACCTGATACCCGCTGACAAATTTGTATTCATCATGCCCGAGTACAACGGGAGCTTCCCGGGCATATTAAAGCTGATGATGGACAACAGCGACATCCGTAAATGCTGGTGGTACAAAAAAGCTATGCTGGCCGGCCTTGCCGACGGGCGCGCCGGTAATCTGCGCGGGCTCGACCATATGACCAATATTCTGAACTACCTCCGCATACAGGTATTTTACAACAAGCTGCCTGTTTCGCGCATTTTTGAAGAGATGAGCCTTGACGGGCATTTACTGAAGCCGGAAACAGAAAAGGCGATCCGTCTTCAGATAGACGATTTTTTGAAATTCTAAATCCGGATACATGTGGTTACGGCTTATTATCATTCTTGCACTTGTCACACTGGCTGAATATTACACTTACGTCGTCGTACGGTCTTCGCTACGTACCCTGTCGCCGGCATGGCGCACCGGGGTGATTGCACTTTATGTCATACTTACCTGTATCACCTGGCTGGGGCTTTTCACATTCCGGTATATCAACTGGAGTATCCTTCCCCTGTTTATCCGCAACTTGTATGTAGCTTTTACTATGGGCTTTGTTGTCGGGAAGCTGGTCATTCTTTTATTTATGGCGCTTGACGATATCCGTCGTTTCTTCGCCTGGCTGATGCAATCTTTTTACAGCGGCGGGCCTGCCGCCAACATCCCTGCCGACAGGAAGGGAATTCCCCGTTCCATATTCCTCTCCCGCCTGGCGCTGATCGCCGGTGGATTTATGCTGAGTGCGTTCATGTACGGAACGCGCAACCGGTATAACTACCGGGTACGCCGTTCCCGCCTGAAAGCAAATGGTCTGCCGGATGCATTCCGCGGTATGAAGATCGTACAGATCTCGGATATCCATGCCGGCAGCTTTGACAATCCCGAAGCAGTAGCGCGCGGTATCCGGCTGGCGATGGAGCAGAAGCCCGACCTGATTGTGGTCACCGGCGACCTGGTGAATCATCGTACCGAAGAGGTGGAACCTTACAAAAAAATATTATCATCACTGAAGGCTCCTATGGGCGTGTACTCCATTCTGGGCAACCACGACTACGGCGATTATGTGCATTGGGACAGTGATGAGGCAAAGGCCGAAAACATGGTGCGCATGAAACAGGTGCAGCGGGAAATGGGATGGAAGCTGCTGCTGAACGAACATGTGACACTGGAACGCAACGGGCAATCAATAGCCCTGATCGGTGTTGAGAACTGGGGCGCCCGGGCAGGGTTTCCAAAATACGGGAACTTGGATCAGGCGATGACCGGGCTTCCGGAAAAGAATATTCCATTCCGCATACTCCTGTCGCACGACCCCTCGCATTGGGATGCTGAAGTGCTGGAGCACCATCCTGAAATACAGCTTACCATGAGCGGGCATACACATGGTATGCAATTCGGCGTAGAGATACCCGGACTGAAATGGAGTCCCGTGCAATATGTTTATAAAAACTGGGGGGGCTTATACAGCGAGCACAACCAGCACCTCTATGTAAATCGCGGTTTCGGGTTTATCGGGTACCCCGGCCGCCTGGGGATATTGCCGGAGATTACAGTTCTTGAACTAACCTAAAAAAATTATGAATGATGAGTTATGAATTCATAACTCATCATTCATAATTCATCATTATAAAGTGGCCAGCTCTTTTATCTTGTCAAACATTTCATGTTCACCGCCTTCTTCATAGCCGGAGTGCATATAGACCACTTTTCCGTTTTTATCGATGATCATGGTAAAAGGTACGGTCTGGAAATTAAGTGATCTTTTCAGATCCGAGTTCGGATCAATATAGTAAGGGAAGTCCCAGCCCTGCGATTTCGCATAGCTGCGCACCAATCCTTCAGCACGGGACTCATCAATGGAAACCGTTACATAATTAAAATCAGCTTCCTTCTTCACTTCGTCCATTTGCTCCCTGATATTTCGTATTTCTTTTTTGCACGGTACGCACCAGGTAGCCCAAAAGCTCACCAGCGTGACCTTACCTGCTTCATGCACTTCATTGAAGGCAATCTTCTTACCCGAACTCAGGTCTTTCACCTGGGTATCAGGCAATTCCGTTGGTTGGGCATAAGAAACAGATGATACAAGAAATATTCCGGCGACTGCCGCTACAAGCTTTTTCATGTTAGGGGGTTTAATTCATAAAATAATTAGGCTAAAACCTTGCCAAATCCTGTCAAAGGTTCTAAATTCGGAAAATTTTTTAAACTTCCTACTATATTAATGAAAAATACAGCGCTCCTGCTATTATTTTCGCTATTAGCAGGCTTACGTTCTTCAGGGCAGGGAACGCTTTCAGGAGACCTGATGATGAATGTTAATTTTTTCCAGAGAGATTCTGCCATCAATGCAGCCAACAACCCGCTTTATGACAACTACCTGAGCGGCGGGGAAAGCTGGCTGAGCCTCCGTTACAACTACAAAGGCTTCACAGCTACCGTACGTGCAGATGCATTGCATAATTCAAACCTCTATAACCCCACGCAGGCATTGAGCGGATTCGGCATCGGAGCATGGAGCCTGAGTAAAGATTTTAAAGACCTGACCATTACGGGTGGCTATATCTACGACCAGATCGGCAGCGGCATACTCTTCCGTGCCTACGAAGACCGCGGGCTGCTGATAGATAACGCACTTGCCGGTCTGCACCTCAGATACCGGCTTACAGATAACATCAGCCTGAAAGCTTTTTCGGGGCAGCATAAAAACATCTTCGACCGATACAACCCGATCGTAAAAGGATTTAATGCGGAGGGCGATTTCAGCATCGGTGAAAAGGTACATCTCGCACCGGGCATCGGCGCGCTCAACCGTACGCTCGATCAGGGCTCCATGGATGCCGTGGTAGCTACGATCAATAACCAGGAAAAGGATACACGCTTTGTGCCGAAGTACAACATGTACGGCTTCACTGCTTACAACACCCTGATGGCCGGCGACTTTTCGTGGTATGTGGAAGGCGCCTATAAAACCAACGAAGCCGTACTTATTGACCAGACACTTGAAAACGTAAATGGCAACGTACTTTTCTCAACGCTGGGATATGCCCGGAAAGGTATTGCCATCAACCTTTCAGGTAAGCGCACGGACAATTTCGTGATGCGCACTTCTCCCAATGAAGTGCTGCTCCGCGGATTGATGAACTGGCAACCGATTGTAGCGCGAATACGTCCGCAGCGCCTTATGGCCCGCTATACGCCCGCATCGCAGGACATCTCCGAATTGGCGCTGGGCAGCGATGTGCTGATCGCCCCGAATGATGATGTGAGCATTATCCT
>JBEBVQ010000155.1:0-5879 GCA_040392625.1 Taibaiella soli
AAAATAGATGCATGGCAATACGCTCTGCTGATGTTCGCATCCTGCTTTACGGTAGTGGCCTGCATCCTGTATGCTACCACTGTGCAGAAAGGAGCATTCAAAAAAAGAGGAGCCGCCATCACGCACCTGGGCTTTGGGCTGATGATCGTGGGCGTCCTGCTTTCGGGGTATAAAAAAGAAGTTATCTCCATCAACACACTCGGTCTTGTGATGGACTTTGGCAAGCCCACTATGGCGGAGAATGCAATCGAAAGCCGTGAAAATGTGCTGCTGTTCCGCAACACTCCCGTGGTCATGGGCGAGTACACCGTAACGTACAAGGGCGACTCTGTTTCCACTACCGACCCACGTACTTTTTATAAGGTGCATTACGAACGTCGCGATACGGTGACGAATGATCTGAAAGAATCTTTCACGTTATACCCCGATGCCTTTGTAAACCCCAAAGGACAGGAAGGCCTGATCGCCAATCCCGACTCACGCCACTATCTCACGCGGGATATCTTTACCTATGTCACTTCGGTCATTGATCCGGAAAAGCGCCCCGATACCGCCAGCTATAAAGAGCATAAGGTGCGGGAAGGCGATACTGTCTATTTCGACAATGGCTACCTCATCTTCAACGGATTCAACAAACGGGTGGATGACGACAGGTATGTACCCCATGCCACAGACCTCGGTGCGGTAAGCGCCAACCTGAAAGTTTACGATGTCAACGGCTATCTGCATGATATGAAGCCGGTCTTCATCCTTCGTGCGGAAGGCATTGAGGTGGTCGAAGACACTTCCCGGTCAACCGGGCTGTTTGTGCAGCTTGCCAACATCATTCCGGAAGAAGATGCGGCTGTGCTGCTCACCAAACAGCTTGATCCCAAAGACGACTATATCGTGATGAAGGCGCTCCTGTTCCCGTATATCAATGTGCTCTGGCTGGGTATTGTGGTCATGGTACTGGGCTTCTTTATCAGCTTGTGGAACCGAACCACGAAGAAAAATTGAGAGTTAAGAATTGAAAATTGAGAATGAATTCATTTTCAATTCTTAACTCTCAATTTTTAACTATTTACTACTTTTGCGTTCAAATGGATATGGTTATGTCACTCGAACAAAAAGTAATGGAGCAGATGAAAGATGCCATGCGCGCCAAAGATGAGGCGGGCCTCCGGACACTGCGTGCCATTAAAGCGGCAATACTGATCGAAAAAACTTCAGAAGGAGCTAAAGAAACGCTGTCGGAAGCCGATGAATTGAAAATGCTGCAGAAGATGGCCAAACAGCGCCGCGATTCACTGGATATCTTCACCAAACAGAACCGCCCGGACCTCGCACAGAAAGAACAGGAAGAGCTGGATGTGCTGGAGCGTTTCTTACCCAAACAGATGAATCCGGAAGAGCTGGAAACTGCATTGAAAGAGATCATTGCACAAACAGGCGCTGCATCACCGGCAGACATGGGCAAGGTAATGGGCGCTGCTACCAAACAACTGGCCGGCAAGGCCGATGGCAAAGCCATTTCAGAAACGGTAAAAAAACTGTTACAATAATTATGAGTGATGAATTATGAATGATGAATTACCCCTCATTCATAATTCATCATTCATAGTTCATAATTCCCTCCCCTCGTGATACTCGATCTGGTCATATTAACGATCATCATTTTGATATTCATCCGCGGCTATCGTCAGGGGTTTATTGTGGCTGTTTTTTCATTGCTTGCGGTATTGGTCGGCATGGCCTGCGCGCTGAAGCTCTCCCATTCGCTGGCAGATTTTTTCAATGCAAAAGACATTATTACTTCATCGTGGGGGTTGTTCATCAGCTACCTGATATTATTTCTGGGCGCACTATACCTGGTCCGCACCATTGCCAACATAATAGAAAAAGCATTCCGGGCGATGCTGCTGGGATGGCTCAACAGTCTTGCAGGTGGCGTGCTTTATACACTTGCCGGTTTACTGATCTGCAGTTCCCTCCTGTGGTTGGCCGAACGCGGCGATCTGATCGCGCCGGAGCTATTCGATAACTCTTACGCCTGCATCTCCCGGCTCCCTGTGGCGCCCTGGGCTTTTGATGGCATCGCCGCGATCCTGCCGGCTGCACGGGAGATTTTTGCAGATGCAGGAGATTTTTTCGCGGACATTAATCAAAAGTTGTCGGACTATGTGGGCATTGATTGACAACTACGATTCCTTTACCTATATCCTGCACCATTATCTCGTACAAACAGGACATACATGCCATGTATTCCGGAATGATGAGGTCACCCTCGCAGAATTGGAGCAGATGTCGCCGTCCCGGCTCATCATCTCACCCGGCCCCGGCACACCGCTTCAGTCAGGCATTTCGATGGAGGCGATCCGTCATTTCCACAAACGGATACCGATACTCGGCATCTGCCTGGGGCATCAGGCGCTGGGCATGTTTTTCGGTGCAAGGCTCACACATGCCGCCTACCCGATGCATGGCAAGACCAGCAGCATCGTACACAACAGACATCCACTCTTTGCGCACATCCCGGAACGCTTTGAGGGAATGCGCTATCATTCATTGGTAATTGATCAATTGGAAAATACAGGACTGCAAACCATTGCACGGGCTGACGATGACCAGGCTGTTATGACGATGGTACACGAACATTATCCCTGCACCGGCATACAGTTCCACCCCGAATCTGTGGGCACAAAGTACGGATGGCAGATCATCAGCAACTGGGCGGAATTTCAATTATGAGTTATGAATTATGAATGATGAATTATGAATGAGGTCATTCATCATTCATAACTCATAATTGAACTTACCATTGCCATACAACAGCGCCATGCATATACCGCTTCAGGGAGCCGTCTTCGTGCTGCAGTTCCAGAAGCCCTTCGGATGATACCATGACGACGGTTGCATACCAGGCGTCATCTCCGGATGTAAAAAGCTGCTTTTGCGAGCGGCGATAGATGTACTGATTATACCTGTCAAACAAAACATCTGCTGCTTCACCGGAGGTATAAGTCAGGATGCGTTCACGGATCTTCAGTGCAAGCTCACGTACGGAAAATTCCTTTCCTGCAGCCATACGCAAGGATATGGCATGCGGCAGCGACGGGGGAAATTCATATTGCAATACATTCAGGCCAAGCCCGACGACGCTGTATGTCCATATTCCGCCTTTCAATACATTTTCGATCAGGATACCTCCTGCCTTTTTGTCATTGACAATAATATCGTTAGGCCATTTGATGCGCACATCCCAATGTTCGTAAACATCCAGCAGCGTATCTGCCACCGCTACAGCTACGGCTGTGAGGAAAGCAAATTGCCGGTCGGCAGTCCGGCCCGGATCTAATACAATACTCATCAACACATTATCACCAGGCGCGGCCTCCCATACCCGGCCCCGCTGACCTTTGCCATGTGTTTGTTCCCCGGCCGTCACTGTCAGGCCCGGTTGTGCCGTATCGGCATCAATCAGTTGCATGGCATAGTTATTGGTACTATCTATAGTATCCAGTTCAATAACAGGCGCTGCTATTAAAACCTGTGCAGGAAGTGACAAAAGATTTTTTTAACTTTGGTTGATTTGTAAAGATATTACCAAACAAACAGAACGGAAAGCAATTTGGAGAAAATAATAACTGCATTACAAGCCCGGAAGAAAGCACCTGCCCGGCTTACGCGTAACAGCAAACTTTTCAAAACAATCCTGGAAGCTATTAAAGAAAAAAAAGGAGATGCTGTTGTTTCTCTGAATCTGAAAAAGATAGATGAAGCGGTTGCCGATTTCTTTATTTTATGTGAAGCCCAGACCCATATACAGATCAAAGCCATTGCTGGTCATGTAATCGATCAGGTACGGGAAGAATGTGGTGAAAAGCCATACCACACAGAGCAGGGGATGCAATGGACGCTTATTGACTACGTCAACATAGTTGTGCATATCTTTAACCGCGAAGACCGGAAGTTCTATGACCTGGAAAGCCTCTGGGCAGATGCAGAACGGATAGAACATAATGATTAGCCAAAGGCCCGATACAACAATAAATAAACAAGTAAACACAGAAATGGAAAATAACAAGCAGCGGTCCGGCCCTCCAGGAGGATCTGAGAATCAACCTCCGCGCAAAGGGCCTCGTTTTAATATATACTGGATATACGGCATTATCTTCCTGATATTGATCGGCGTCCAGTTCTTCGGTTCCGGCGGCGGCAGCAGCAGTGAGCAAAACAGCTTCTACGAGTTTAAAACAAAATATCTTGAGAAGGGTCTGGTAAAAAAACTGATCGTTGTCAACAACAGCGAAGTTGAAGTATTCCTAACCGACAACGGTGAAGCGCCGCCAACAACCGACAGGTCGCCCCTCTTCAATAATACCAAAGCTCCGGCATATACTTTCCGGATCGGTACGGTTGATCAGTTCCAGCGTGAACTGACGGCGGCCCAGGAGCAAAATCCGGCTATCGGCGATATCGAAGTGATCTATGAGCCACGGGGCAGCTTCCTGCGCGATGTGCTTGGATCATTCCTGCTGCCGGTGATCTTCCTGCTGGCCATGTGGTTCCTGATCATGCGGAAAATGGGTGGTGGTGCGCCGGGTGGCGGCGCCGGCGGCATTTTCAATATCGGGAAATCCAAAGCCCAGCTATTTGAAAAAGGGACAAAGGTCAATATTACCTTCAATGATGTAGCCGGGTTGGATGAAGCCAAGGTGGAAGTAATGGAGATCGTTGACTTCCTGAAGAATCCGAAAAAATACACAGCCCTCGGTGGTAAGATCCCCAAAGGTGCGCTGCTCGTAGGCCCTCCGGGTACGGGTAAGACCCTCCTGGCCAAAGCC
This sequence comes from Taibaiella soli, assembly GCA_040392625.1. Lineage (GTDB taxonomy): Bacteria > Bacteroidota > Bacteroidia > Chitinophagales > Chitinophagaceae > JBEBVQ01. The sequence continues at coordinate 4,827 of JBEBVQ010000155.1, forward strand.
GTGGCGGGTGAAGCGCAGGTGCCGTTCTTCTCCATGTCCGGTTCGGACTTTGTGGAATTGTTTGTGGGCGTAGGCGCCAGCCGTGTCCGGGACCTCTTCAAGCAGGCACGGGAGAAAGCGCCCTGCATTGTCTTTATCGATGAAATTGATGCGATCGGCCGTGCCCGCGGCAAGAACATGGTGATGAGCAACGACGAACGGGAAAACACGCTTAATCAACTGCTCGTGGAGATGGACGGATTCAGCGGCGATACCGGCATTATTGTACTGGCAGCCACCAACCGGCCGGATGTACTTGATACCGCACTGTTGCGCCCCGGCCGCTTCGACCGGCAAATCTCCATCGACATCCCTGATGTAAAAGGACGTGAAAAGATCTTTGAGGTGCACCTGAAGCCCATCAAAATTTCCAAAGACCTGAACATCTCCAAGCTGGCGGTACAAACCCCCGGCTTCGCAGGCGCCGACATCGCCAATATCTGTAACGAAGCTGCATTGATTGCCGCCCGTAAGGGAAAGAGCGAAGTTGAAATGCAAGACTTCAACGATGCGATAGACCGTGTGATCGGCGGACTGGAAAAGAAGAACAAGATCATCTCTCCTGATGAGAAAAAAGTGATCGCTTACCACGAATCGGGACATGCGGTTTCCGGCTGGTTCCTGGAGCACGCGCACCCGCTTGTAAAGGTAACCATTGTACCGCGTGGCGTAGCAGCATTGGGATATGCGCAGTACTTGCCGAAAGAAATGTACATCCGCAATACCGACCATATGCTCGACGATATGTGCATGTCGCTGGGCGGACGGGCCATAGAGGAACTGGTATTCGGGAAAATATCCACCGGCGCGCTGAGCGATCTGCAGCACGTAACGCGCATGGCTTATGCTATGGTGTCTGTCTATGGCATGAACGAGGCGATCGGTAATGTTTCCTTCTACGACCCGCAAAGTGAGAACAACTTCACCAAGCCCTATTCTGAAGAAACAGGACGGCTGATTGATGATGAAGTGCGGAAACTGGTAGATAAAGCCTACAACCGCGTGAAACAACTG
>JBEBVQ010000156.1:0-5875 GCA_040392625.1 Taibaiella soli
ATGCGGTTGCATCCCGTGCGAGAAGAAAGAAAATACTGAAGCAGGCCAAAGGTTTCTATGGCAAGCGTAAGAATGTATATACCGTTGCCAAAAATGTACTTGAAAAAGGCCACACTTACAGATATGTTGGTCGTAAGCTGAAAAAACGCGATTACCGCAGCTTGTGGATCGTGCGTATCAATGCCGCTGTCCGTGAAGAAGGGCTGACCTATTCCGTATTCATGAACAAGCTGGCTCAGAAAGGTATCGAGCTCAACAGAAAGGTATTGGCTGATCTGGCGATGAATGAGCCGGAAACGTTCAAAAAACTGGTTGCTGAAGTAAAGTAAGCTAACTGAACTTCTTTATATGTAAACTACACGGGATGCCTGTGTAGTTTTTTTTGTGCTATGGTGAAAAAAATGAACCATTAAGGCATTAAGGAGTTTAGAACATTAAGAGCACAGATCTGAATGTCCTTAATATCTCAATGCCTTAATGTTGAAAAGAAAAACCATTAAAGACATTAAGGATCTGGGAGTTTCAATACTTCGCCATACCGCTGACCGAAGGGTGTACCGTCAATCCTTCCGGCTCATTGACTACAGGCGAGCATTCGATCAGGCCGTTTATATTATGCTTCCAGGCCAAGGTACCCGTTGCTACATCCAGTGCATACAAATATTTGTCGTAGCTGCCGAAATAAACCTTGTTCTTGTAAACAATCGGTGAAGATTTAATGAGGGCATTAGTACGGTATTTCCATTGTATGTTGCCATCGATGATATGGATCGCATACAGGTTAAAATCATAACTGCCCACAAAGATCACCTGCTCATAAGCGTAAGGAGAAGACACGATCCGGTCGCCTGTGGAGATGATCCAGCGCGGCTGTGCAGAAGCGGAATCAATACAATACAGCTTGTAATTATCGCTGCCGAAGATGACATTGCCGCCATATGCGATCGGGGAGCTTTGCAGGGCGCCGTCTGTAGTGTAAGTCCATTCTTCTGTGCCGGTATGGCTGTTAAGTGCAAACAATGTACCACTGTTGCTGCCTGCATATACGAAGTCTCCTTTTACTGCCGGCGTGGTACGGAAGCTGTTGTTTACTCCGGCATCGTACGTCCAAAGGTGCAGCCCGTCGGCTTTATTGAGTGCATATATCTGACCGTTATTATTGCCGTATATGATCATGTTGTTGTGTAGTGCGGGAGAAGATACGATAGCGCTGCCGGCGCCATGTTGCCATCGTTTCTCCAGCGTATTGGCGTCCAGCGCATACAGCGAGTCGCCGGATCCCAGATATATCAGACCGCCATCGCCCACGGGCGTAGCCAGGGAGAAGGAGGGGAAGCGGACTTCTGCCAGAATGCTCCCCCTGTCCGGGTCTATTTTATATAATACGCCATTGCCTGCGGCCACGTACAGATTACCCTGATGCAGCAATGGTGTTGCGGATACATTGCCGCCAACATTGCACTCCCATTTTTTATTCCCGTTAGAAGGATTCAGCGCATATACAAATTGGTTTTGACTGCTGATGTATATAGAGGGACTGAATTCTTCGGGGAGCGGCTCGTCTTTACTGAACTCACTTTTATTGCAGGCAGGGAAAAAGATCGCCATAGCTATGGCTGCCGATAAAAGGTACTTCCAACGTTGCTGCATGTTGCCTGTATTTTCTGGTGTTTAGCATCGCAAATTAAATCATTTTGTCAGACCGGGCAAGGGGTATGTACAAAATAATAAGGGTAATGGCCGGGAAAATGGAGGTATGAACCTCCTGACCTGATTTTGGCAAATAAACGTAGGGGTTGGAGGGTGCTTATGCGTTTTATAAACTAAATGAGTGTTAGTCGGTTGGCTAATATTGTCAATTTTTATTCCCTCTGATATAATTTATATACATTAAAAATAGTTGAGAATGGGAATACTTATCAGGCCCGTTGCGAGCCGGGAAGTACTGAAGAATGTTGGTAAAGGCAGGAATACAGTTATCCTGAAGCGGATGTATCCCGTACCGGGAACTGGTATGATGGAGTTTGCCAAGCGGGGTGTAGATTTAGTATTTTCCGCATTGGCTATAGTATTCGTATTGCCGGTAGTGATTCCGGTCGTATATATTTTGTTGCGATTTTCTTCTCATGGCCCTTTGTTTTTTATTCAGGATCGTATCGGCAAAAATGGACATATATTCCGTTGTTATAAGTTCAGGACCATGCATGTAAATGATGATGCGGATCTTCGCCAGTGTTCTGAGAACGACGAGCGGATATTCCGGGTCGGCAAATTCCTGCGTGCCACGCATATGGACGAGTTGCCTCAGCTGCTCAATGTTTTGAAGGGAGATATGAGTCTGGTAGGCCCCCGGCCTCATATGGTGTATCATGATGAATTATTCTCCGCTATGGTGCCGGAATACATACTGCGTCAGCAGGTGCGCCCCGGCCTTACCGGGCTGGCACAGGTACAGGGCTGCCACGGCCCGACGCCGGATCTCGAAAGCATCCGCAGGCGTACCCGCTATGATCTGCATTACGTACGCAACGCCTCCCCCAAAATGGATACGCTCATTTTGCTGAAGACAATCGGCCAGGTGATCACGGGCTCTAAGTGAATTATGAGTTATGAATTATGAATGATGAACTGCATTCATAATTCATAACTCATAATTCATCACTCATCACTCATTTTAGCTTTATCTTCGTCACGTGATTGCTCCTTCATCCATACAGGAAGTAATGAACCGTACCGATATCATTGAGATTCTCGGACAGTTTATCCGCCTGAAAAAACGTGGCGCCAACTACATCGCCAATTGTCCTTTTCATAACGAGAAAACACCCTCTTTTTCCGTATCGCCCTCAAAAGGGATCTATAAATGCTTTGGCTGCGGTAAAGGGGGGAACGTTGTCACATTTATCCAGGATCACGAAAAGCTCACATATCCGGAAGCCATCCACTGGCTGGCTGATTTCTATAAAATAGAGCTGGAGGAAACGGAGCGTACACCCGAACAAAAACAACAGCAGCAAACCGAGGAAAGCCTACGGATACTCAACGAATTTGCTACTACTTTTTTTGAACAGGCATTGCATTCGGAAGAAGGCATGGCTATAGGTATGTCCTATTACCGGCATCGCGGACTGAGCACGCAAACTATAGAAAAATTCAGGCTTGGCTACAGTCCTGAAAATAGCGAAGCTTTTTACCGGGAGGCGTTGGCCAAAGGCTATAATCCGGAATTAATGGAAAAAGCCGGCCTGATCAAAAACAGGAACGGCAGCTATTATGACGCTTACCGCGGGCGGGTGATCTTTCCGATCCAAAGCATGACCGGCCGGGTGCTGGGCTTCGGCGCCCGTATCATGAAGAGCAACGATCGTGCGCCCAAGTACGTCAACACGCCGGAGAATGAGCTGTATATCAAAAGCCGGGTGCTGTATGGCCTGTACCAGAGCCGCCAGGCGATCAGCAAGCAGGACGAGTGCTTCCTTGTAGAAGGTTATACGGATGTGATCTCGCTGCACCAGGGAGGCGTGGAAAATGTGGTGGCGAGCAGCGGTACTTCGCTCACCGAAGATCAGTTGCGGCTGATTGGGCAGTTGACGAAGAACCTGACCATCCTCTACGATGGTGACCCGGCTGGTGTAAAAGCGGCATTACGGGGCCTGGACATGGCTTTGTCGCGGAGCTTTAATGTGCAGCTTGTATTATTGCCGGAAGGCGAAGACCCCGATAGCTTTATCCAAAAATCCGGCGCTGAGCGGTTTCATGCATACGTACGGGAGCACAAGCAGGATGTGATCGGCTTCCGCCTCGAAGTAGGCCTGCAGGACGCGGAGGGGGATCCGGTCAAGAAATCGAAGCTGGTAAATGAAATTGCAGAGAGCATTTCCCGGATCAATAAAGCCGAAGACTTTGCGTTGCAGGAGCATTTTATCAAACAGGCGGTACGTAAGCTGGGTGTTGATGAAGGCGGGTTTGTAAACCTGGTGAATAAGTTCATACGGGAACGCATTGAGCAGGAGCAGCGGCAGCGAAGAAACCAGGAAGCCCGCAGCCAGGAGCCGGAAGCCCCTGCTCCGGAGCCTGTTGCCATTCAGGAAGCATTGCCGGCCACCACCAGCTTGCACGAGCAGCAGGAATGGGAAGTACTGCGCGTACTGATTGAATACGGACATATGCCATACGAGGGCTACCCCAATGTTGCTGCTTATATAAACGATTGCATTGAATTGCAACTGATCAGCACGGCGCTGGTCAGGACCATTTTCGAAGAATATTTTACATACCTGAATACACATCAACTACCTCCCGATGCGCGTTATTTCACTAACCATTCCGATCCCGTTACCCGGCAAAAAATGGCGCTGCTGCTGCATACGCGTACGGAAATCAGCCCGAACTGGAGCGAAACCTACGGTATCGAAACGCTGAACGGTGACCTGAACTATATTCAGGAAGTGGATAGTATGCGTGCGTACTTTGAGCTTAAAAAATTGAAGGTCATGCAGGAAAAAGTACTCTCGCGGTTGCGGACTGAGCAGGATCCATTGCTCCTTATGAAACTGCAGGCCAGGTATATTGAAATGAAACAACTCGAAGCGTCCATACTCGAAAAGATGAATACGGTAGTGTGGAAGCAGGGATAGCTAAATTATGAATTATGAATTATGAATTATGAATGAGTGTATAATTCATAGCTCATAATTCATCATTCATAACTCATCATTCATCATTGACTATGTCGCGTATATTAGCGCTGGATTACGGAAAGAAAAGAACTGGCATTGCAGTTACCGACCCGCTGCGGATCATTGCTACGGTATTGGAAACCGTGGATACCAATGAGCTGATCGGTTATCTGAAGCAATATATGAAACAGGAACCGGTAGGCCTGATACTCATCGGTTACCCGCTCAATTTCGATGATAGCCCGACAGATGCTACGCCGTTGGTAGATAAATTTATCAGGAAGTTCCGGAATGTTTTTCCGGATTTGCCGGTTGAAACAATAGATGAGCGCATGACTTCTGTAATGGCCTCACAGGCTATCAGTCAGATGGGATTGAAGAGAAAAGACCGGCAGCGCAAAGGGCTGATAGATGAGGTCAGCGCTGTCATGATGCTGCAGGAATACCTGCACAACAGACCCTGATTTTTGTACCTTTGCAGCTTCAATTATAATTAGCAGTTTATATGGTTTTACCTGTTGTCGCATATGGGCATCCCGTATTGCGAAAAGTATGTGAAGAAATTTCCCCGGACTATCCCGGCCTGGAGCAATTGATAAAGGACATGTGGGAGACAATGTACCACAGTAACGGTGTGGGTATTGCTGCGCCGCAGGTAAACCGTGCCATACGTTTGTTTGTGATCGACACCGTTCAGGTCGTTGAGGGATTTGACGAGGAAGACAGGCACGAATATCCGGATGAAAAGCCGGTAAAGCAGGTGTTCATCAATGCCCGCAAGATTGAGGAGATCGGTACCCCGTGGCCGTATAATGAAGGATGTCTCAGCATCCCGAAGGTGCGGGAAGACATTACAAGGAGCGCACAGGTAAGACTGCGTTACCAGGATGAGCAATTCAATGAGCACGAGGCTGTTTTTGACGGTATCACCGCACGGGTGATCCTGCATGAATACGACCACATAGAAGGCAAGCTGTTTATTGATTACCTCCCGCAGTTGAAGAAACGGCTTATCAGGAAAAAGCTCGAAGATATCAGCGCCGGCAAAGTACGTACCGATTACAGGATGCTACTCCCTAAGTAATTGAGAATTGAAAATGGAGAATTGAAAATGACCCTCATTTTCCATTTTCAATTCTCAACTCTCAATTACTTAATGTATCCGAGGATTTTCAGCATGCTCTGGTAGCTCTGTT
>JBEBVQ010000157.1:0-5839 GCA_040392625.1 Taibaiella soli
GAGCGGCACCTGGATCATTTTTTACAAGAGAAGCTGAAAGAGAAGCTGCCTGTCATTTCCATGTTTGTAGGGCAGGGGACGCTGGAAAAGATCAAGGAGGGGTTGATGGAAGAAATTGACCTGCTGCTTCCGGAGATCATAGAAAAATATACCCAAAACCTGGGCGATCAGATCGATGTTGAGCAGATCGTGGTTGAAAAAGTCCGCAATTTTTCTTCAGACAAGCTGGAAGAGATACTGGCGCAGATCATGAGCAAGGAATTCCGTTTTATTGAATTGATCGGCGGGGTAATCGGGTTTATGATCGGTTTGCTGCAGTTGTTGATCATGCAGGTGTTTTAACCCCCGGTGTATTACGCGATGTTTTTTTACCGTAAAATATCAATATCAATATCCCGGCGAGTATCAGTGACGCAGATATGATCTCTGCCTGGGTAGGGTGGAGGAATCCCCAGTCATATTTATAATTCACCCGGATCTTTTCCACGAAGAAGCGCTCCACGCCGTTCATGATCAGGTAAATGCCGAACAGATGGAAAGGACGGACTATGATCTTGCGTAATTTCCATAAAACCAGGAACAGCAGGGTACAGGTTATCACCTCGTAAATGGGCGTGGGGAATACGCCCGCCGGGAGTACGGCACAATAGTCGCCGGTACAGCCGGTGAGCAGTATGCCTTCGTTATTCACGTTATTGGGGTAATTCATGGCAAAAAGCCAGTCGGGCAGCCAGCCCGGCGCCGGTGCATACAGGTGCGGTACCGCCGCAATGCTGCCGAACTCACGGGTAAAATAGTTCGGGAATGATTGCAGCATAGCCTGAAACTCTGCTTGCGTAGCAGTTTTCAGCGCACCGCTTGCATCGGTGATATAAGCGCTGTTGTATATTCCCCAGTCGCCGTCGCCGGAGAAATGGCATCCCAGCCGCCCAATCCCATAGGCCAGCATGAGACCCGGAGCAATGGCATCGCAGAGGTGGTCGAAACCGATCTTGTGTTTCCTGGAGAAGTAGAAGATCATAGCTGCGGCTGTGATCAATCCGCCGTAAAAGGTGAGGCCGCTGGACGAAAGCAGGTTGCCTGCAGGATCATTGATGAAATCTTCCCAGGTCTCAAATGCGTTGAATACTTTGGCGCCCACGATCCCGCCGACGAAGGCCAGCAGGATGATCTCGCTGACACGCTGGTGGGGATAGACAGCAATACGTTTTATTTTCGGTTGTGGTAAAACCTGTTTTTTCTTTTCGGAATAACGGCTGTACCCCATCAGCAGGGCGCCGATGATGCCGATGGGTATGCTTCCTTTCATGGAGAAAAGATAGCCCATCGGATTGGGAGAGATCTCCTGCCAATTACCAAAAATTCCGCCGAGTTTATAACCCAATACAAAACCGATCAGCGCCGACCAGAAAAGCTCCATGGCAGAGGCCGGCTTTCCGGTTTCCACAGTTGTAAATTCCGGCAGCAGCAGTCCTTGTTTTTCTTTTCTTTTTAGTTCAACGACTAAAGTCCAGGCAGCACCCAGGAAACCGAGTGCTACAAACAGTCCGAAAGTCTTGAAAATGCTGAGCCATTCCCATGGCTGCTCTACGCCCGGGAGCAGGGCTGCTATATAACGGAAGTCAGGAAACATGGGTGTAAAAGTAATAGATTTAAGTTTCTTCTGATTATCGTAACGGAGAAGATTGTGTGTACTTTTATATTTTCAGGGAAGGCTTGTGCAGAAGTAATTTTGTTCCTACATTTGCCGTCCTTATGACGGTTGGTGCAGCGTTGCCCCATTCGACAAGCTCAGCAGCCGTTTGATAAATAAGGTCGCGTGGCCGAGTGGCTAGGCAGAGGTCTGCAAAACCTCGTACAGCGGTTCGAATCCGCTCGCGACCTCCAAAGCCGGGCACAATAAGATATTCTTTCTTTTCTTTTTGTCCGGCTTTTTTCATTTCTATTTCATATTAATCGTTATATATACTGCTTTGCTGGTTGTGTATCGATGCGATTTTGGCATGGGGCATGAGGTACACCGCCACGCCATTTTACAAGGAAAAGAATCCCACATAGTGGGGAAAAGTTTTTTTTGCTTTCGAAACATTACCAATACTTTTTTTGTGCAATATGGTATTATTGTTGTAAAATTGCACCTCACAAACCTTTAAATTCAAAAATTTATGAACAAGGCAGAATTAATTGACCAGATCGCAAAGGATGCAGGCATTACTAAAGTACAAGCCGGAGAAGCGCTGGAAGCATTTACAGGCGCTGTTGTATCTACTTTGAAAAAAGGAGATAAAGTTACTCTGGTAGGCTTCGGGACATTCTCCGTTGCACAGCGTGCTGCACGTAACGGCCGTAACCCCCAAACGGGTGAAGTGATCAAGATCAAAGCCAGCAAAACGCCGAAATTCAAAGCCGGAAAGGAATTTTCCGAGAAGATCGCGAGCGCCAAGATCAAGAAGTAGTTCAGGATAATTTTTTGGGTGATGAAAACAGGGGCTGCGCGCCCCTGTTTTGATTCTATGCCGGACACGAATAAGAACATGGTCTTCCAGGTGGCACGTTCGGTATCTTCCCGGAGATAAATCCGGGGGTTAATCCGGCGGGTCTTTCAGTTGACATATTCGGTGTCTTCCCGGGGGGGTAAATCCGGGGGTAATCCGGCGGGTCTTTCAGGTGACGTATTCGGTGTCTTCCCCGGGATAAATCCCGGGGTTAATCAAATACCGTCCTCCGGACGGGTAGCGATCAGGGATAGCTTATAAGTCAGCGCTTCTACCTTTAGGAAAAACTATCTGGTCTTGTTTTCTTACTCAATTAGCGGAAGAGCCTATTTTAATTTTCCGATTCCGCTCCATATCTTTGCACATGGCTGCAAAATCCAAGTTTTACGGAGAGGGGCTTACATTCGATGATGTACTCCTCGTACCGGCTTACTCAGAAGTCCTGCCGAGGGAAGTAAGCCTTGCTACACGACTTACCAGAGACATACAACTGAACATTCCGATGGTATCCGCAGCGATGGATACGGTGACGGAAGATATGCTTGCTATTGCGCTGGCGCGGGAAGGCGGTATCGGTATGCTGCATAAGAATATGAGCATTGAGCACCAGGCAGAATACGTCCGCAAAGTGAAGCGCTCCGAAAGCGGGCTGATCATCGATCCCATCACTTTATTGCCGGACGCTACTATCGGCGAGGCCCGGAAGCTGATGCGGGATAACCGTATCGGGGGTATCCCGATCGTAGATGAACAAAGAAAATTATTGGGTATCTTAACCAACCGGGATCTCCGCTTCGAGAAAAATGATAAAAAGAAAGTTTCGGCAATCATGACAACGGATAACCTTGTCACGGCGCCGCAGACAACCACCATGTCGAAAGCGGAAAAGATCCTGGAGCAATATAAGATCGAAAAGTTGCCGATCGTTGACAGGTCCGGCAAGCTGATCGGGCTGATCACCTTCCGGGATATCATCAACCTGAAAAGCTATCCCAATGCCAGTAAAGACGCAATGGGCAGGCTGCTCGTGGGGGCTGCCGTAGGCATTACGTCCGATACATTGCAGCGTGTGGAAGCCCTGAAGCAGGCCGGCGTGGATGTGGTGACGCTCGACAGCGCCCATGGGCACAGCAAAGGCGTGCTGGACATGGTAAAACGGGTAAAGAAAACATTTAAAGGTCTGCAGGTAATAGCGGGCAATGTAGCTACAGGCGCCGGAGCGCTTGCCTTGGCAGAAGCAGGCGCCGATGCGGTGAAAGTTGGCGTAGGGCCCGGCTCTATATGTACCACCCGCGTGGTGACCGGTGCCGGTGCGCCGCAGCTTACCGCCATCCTGGAAGCGGTGCAGGCATTGAAAAAACGCGGTGTGCCGGTTATTGCCGATGGCGGCATCCGCTATACAGGCGATATGGTCAAAGCCATTGCAGCAGGGGCATCCAGCATCATGGCGGGTTCGGTGTTCGCCGGTACGGAAGAAAGCCCGGGCGAAACGATCATTTATGAAGGCCGTAAGTTCAAATCATACCGCGGGATGGGCTCTGTCGAAGCCATGAAAGAGGGGAGCAGCGATCGCTATTTCCAGGATGTGGAAGCCGATATCAAGAAGCTCGTGCCGGAAGGGATCGTAGGACGCGTGCCTTATAAAGGCACGCTGAGTGAAGTGATACAGCAGTTTGTCGGTGGACTGCGTGCGGGGATGGGATATTGCGGGGCCAAAGATATTAAAGCTTTGCAGGACGATGCGCAGTTTATCCGCATCACAGCGGCTTCCATGGCCGAGAGCCATCCGCATGATATAGTGATCACCAAAGAAGCGCCGAATTACAGCCGGTAGGCATTGTATGAATTTGAAAATTCGGGAATTTGAAAATGTTCCCGTGTTGTTCATTTTTATATTGTCGCATTAATTGTACTTTTGTAGTACCAGAATTCACAGAAAGAAATGAAGCAATCACATGTTCACGTACTTATCGCCGCAGGTTTGATCTTAATGGCAGCAACCGCAAGGGTGGTTAATGCCGAAATGCATTGGTATAATTTTGCACCGCTGGCAGCGCTGGGCCTTTTTGCAGGCGCCGTTCTCAAAGACAAGCGTTATGCTTTCCTGTTTGTATTGCTCGGGCAATTCCTCGGGGATGTATATTTCCAGTTGTTTACCGCTACACCGGGTTTTTACGGTCCTGCGCAGCTGTTCACCTATGGCGGCCTGATCGCTGCGACACTGCTGGGCTTTTTCATGAAGAACTTAAAGCCGGGTAACATCGCGTTATTTACGCTTGGCGGTTCCACCCTGTTTTTCCTTGTTTCCAACTTCGGTTATTTTATGGAAGGCTGGAACGGATATAGCTGGGCCGGACTGGTGAAAACTTATGTAATGGCATTGCCGTTCTATCGCAGTTCAATTGTTGGGGACATGATCGGCAGCGGCTTGCTGTTTGGCATGTACTTCATGGCGCAACGCGCATTTGCCGGAAAAATACAAGGCCAAAAGGCCTGAATAGCGTTAAATAAATAGCGCCATAAAAAAACATCCTGTAGAGATAACAGGATGTTTTTTTATGAATAACAACTCCATTATTGAGTGCCTGCTTTACAGATCAGGCTGCGGCGTTAATCTTAAATAAGATTTCACCCGTGTGTGTCCCTTCGGAAATTTAGCCGGTACATCTTCATCTTTAATAGACGGTGCAATTACTACTTCCTCTCCGTGCTGCCAGTTGGCCGGTGTGGCTACCTGATAATTAGCGGTCAGTTGCAGGCTGTCGATTACACGAAGGATCTCATTGAAGTTCCTGCCGGTTGATGCCGGGTAAGTGATCGTCAGCTTGATCTTCTTATCGGGACCAACGACGAAAACTGAGCGTACGGTAGCTGTTTCGCTGGCATTGGGATGGATCAGATCGTACAACTCGGAGATTTTCCTGTCCGCATCTGCGATAATGGGAAAGTTGACCGTAGTGTTCTGTGTTTCGTTGATGTCTTTTGTCCATGCAATATGCTGGTCTACCGGATCAACGCTGAGTGCGATCGCTTTTACATTTCGTTTCGCAAATTCATCTTTGAGCTTGGCGGTTGCGCCCAGCTCCGTGGTGCACACCGGCGTAAAGTCGGCGGGATGGGAAAAGAATACGCCCCAGCCGTCGCCGAGGAATTCGTGGAAATTGATCTGGCCTTCTGTTGTCTCGGCGGTAAAGTCGGGCGCGAGATCCCCTAAGCGTAATGTTGCCATAACTGTTTGTGTTTTTTAAGTGAATAAAAATTGATGTTTAAAAAAGAGGTGCTGACCGGATTCGAACCGGTGTCCCGGCTTTTGCAGAGCCGTGCCTGAACCACTCGGCGACAGC
>JBEBVQ010000158.1:0-5833 GCA_040392625.1 Taibaiella soli
AAAGCAAATACGCCGGAATAAAAGTCTCGTCGCCATAGTCAGGAAATTGAATGATTAACCCTCTCTTCCGAAAGCATTAAAAAAACAATGCGAGATATATCGCTTAATAAATCCCATCAATGATTTTGAAACATTTTATGTTGCATCCCGGTACGTAAAAAAAGAAATAACAGAGGTTAATAACAAACACAATAAAAAATAAATATTTTTTATTAAACTTCAATGATAATTCACATCTAATGTTATAATTAAGATAAATTTTTTAAATCATGTTTTAATAAAAATATTTTCAATTTGACAATATTAGCTCTTTATACATCCCTTCACCAATAAAAAAAATTGATATAACGCAAGATAATACTCCATAAATATTACTCCGGCGCAACAGCTAAAATGTGGCACTGTGATAAACTTACCCCTAAACGGGGAACATGCCGGTGTAACCGAAATCCTGTTAAACAAGGGATGGGAATATCAAAAAATACGCAAAAGGGGTGATAGAGATACTCAATTGGTTTCTTTTCTTTGTATTATGACCAATAATGTAGCCGAGCTCCGTATTATTATTGTAGAAGACGACAGAGAAATCGCCGCTGCGTGGGAACGCCTTCTAAACAGCAGCGGACACATTTCCTGTATCGGGAATTACAGCTCTGTGGAGGCTGCGCGTGAAAACATCTTCAGCAATCCACCGGATGTGATACTTATGGATATTGGTCTGCCGGGAATGGACGGTATTACATTTACCCGGGAGGTAAAAGAAAAGATCAGAGCTACCGAAGTGTTGATCTGTACCGTATTTCACGACCATGAGAACATTTTCGATGCGCTGAAAGCCGGTGCGGGTGGTTATATTCTCAAAAGCGCCCCACCCGCCGAAATGCTCAATGCCATCGAAACCATTTATGCCGGCGGCGCCCCGATAGATGCCCAGATTGCCCGCAAGGTAATCGCCTACTTCCGACCCGAGCGAAAGGAAATGATAGCGCCGCTCACCCGCCGGGAGGAAGAGATCATCAACTGGGTGGCCAAAGGATACCGTAACCGCGAGATTGCCGACATCCTGTACCTCAGTTCGGAAACAGTACGCACACACATCCGCAATATATACGCAAAACTCCAGGCCAATTCCCGGATGGAAGCAGTAAATAAATATTTCGGCAATAAATTGAGATAAACATTTTCTGAAAATACGTATTTCGGGTGATACAGGAGAAAGTTTTGAATAGTACATTTGTCTTATAACTAAAAAATAATGAAACAGATCAAACACATTTCCCTCCTATTGTCTGCGTGTGCACTGTTAGCGTTCGGGGCGTGCAAGAAAGACAAGGATAAAGAACCGGAACCGGGCGGCAACGGTAATCCCGGTACACCTTATACCTGCGCCACCTGCGTTAAAACACCTGAAGGCAATGCAGCGTATGATAATAGCAGTCGTGGTATCTACAAAGGTGTCCTCGTAGCTTCGACGGGTACCATCCGATTCAATGTAGGCAATGACGGCAGCTCCATTACCGCAATTATGGTCATTGACGGTGAAACCGTAACACTTTCCTCCAGCATCACATGGGAGGAGGGAGAACCTTACATTGCACCTTTCACAGGCGTAATGGACGGAGGCCCGGTTAGCATCACCTTCTCGGTGGCGTCAGACGGCCAAAGCCCGCAAATCATCGCTTCGTCCATTCCGGGCCATTCCAATGCTTCATTCACCCTTGTAAAAGAAACATCCAACGCATTGATAGAAGGGTTTGAAGGCAGCTACAGCATCAGTGACGGTACAAAAGGAACGTTCAATATCCTCCTGTCACGTACACTGAAAAAATGGGGTGGCGTTGCCAGAGAGCAGGGTACTTCCGATGACGATGATATCAACGGCACACTGGATGGCGACAAGCTCATTGACGACGACAGCAACAATACAACTGTAGCTACACTTTCCGGAGATGAAATAAAAGGCAATTTCGAGGACGGAGATGGAAATACCGTAACGGTATCCGGTAAAAGGACCCTGTAGTAATACCAGCGATATTATTTTGTCAGTTTCCCCCTGTGGCGCCCTGTATGATACAGGGGCTGCAGGGGTTCTCTTTTCTCTATAGCACACCTGTTTATGGCAGCAGCAAGCCAATAACTGCGTATCCGCCGCCCCGCATACGTCCCGGCATTCAGATATGCAAATGCCAATCTTCCCCCCAGTTACAAAAGCCGCAAAGTTAATTAAGGACAATTTCATCTTTTATGCTTTAAGTCATAGAAGCGGTCTTTCTGCATGCCTACTTTCGGGCGATTTTATTATTCATTCCACAAAAGATTTTTATGTGGTCGAAAAAAGATCATTCTAATCAGCCCAACAAATAGAATAACCGAAATATGGAACAAGACAAACGAAACAAAATGCGAGCGCTCACCGAGCCGTTCAAAATAAAAATGGTTGAACCTCTGAAGATCACCACCGAAACATACCGGATCAAAGCTTTAGAGCATGCAGGATACAACCCGTTCCTGCTCCATTCCAATGATGTTTTTATCGATCTCTTGACCGATAGCGGCACAGGAGCCATGAGCGACAGGCAATGGGGCGGTATCATGATGGGAGATGAAAGCTATGCCGGCGCCAGAAGCTGGGAGCATTTGAATACGGTCGTCAAAGACCTTACCGGGATGGATTACATAATGCCAACCCACCAGGGGCGTGCCGCCGAGCGGATTTTATATTCCATTTTAGGAGGAGCCGGAAAGGTATTCATCAGCAATACACATTTCGATACAACACGCGCCAATATTGAATACACAGGCGCGACAGCCATTGATATTGTCTGTCCGGAAGCTGAGAACAATCAAAGCGATTATCCGTTTAAAGGGAATATGGATACTGAGCAACTCAAAACCCTTATCGAAAAATACGGATCCGGATCCATTGCAGCAGTGATCATGACGGTGACCAACAATTCATCGGGCGGGCAGCCGGTGAGCATGGAAAACTATAAGGAAGTACGCAGGATATGCAATGAACACGGCCTGTTCCTGGTTATGGACGGATGCAGGATCGCGGAGAACAGCTACTTCATACGGGACCGGGAAAAAGAGTATAAAGACAAACCATACAAAGAGATCGCCCGGGAGATGCTGGCGCTCTCGGATGCATTCGTGATGAGCGCCAAAAAAGACGGGCTGGTAAATATGGGTGGCCTCCTTGCCGTACGCGACGAAGCGCTATCGGTAAAATGCAAGAACATGTTGATCATTTCCGAAGGCTTTACCACTTACGGAGGATTATCCGGCCGGGATATGGAGGCGCTTGCTATCGGGCTGCAGGAAGTTTTTGATGACGACTACCTGCATTACCGGATCAAGAGTACTGCCTACCTGGGGGAACGCCTGAAAGCTAAGGGCGTGCCGGTAGTATGGCCCATCGGCGGACATGCGGTATATGTGGATGCCAAAGCCCTGTACAAAAACATCCCCGTCCACGAGTACCCGGGGCAGGCGCTGGTCTGCGACCTGTACATTAAAGGCGGCATACGCACCGTGGAGATCGGCAGCGTTATGTTTGGGAAATACAATGAAGCGGGGAACCTGATCCCTGCATCCAAAGAATTGGTACGCCTGGCCATCCCCAGGCGGGTCTATACCCAGAGCCATATTGACTATGTACTTGACGTCTTTGACGATATCCTGGAATTAACTGAAAGAGAAAAAGGCTACAGCATCACTTATGAGCCTCCGTTTTTAAGACATTTCACAGCGCATTTCAAACCTCTATAATAATAAAATATGGCAATCAAAATTAACAGAAGGTCGTGGGCGGAGCCTTATAAAATGAAGATGGTTGAGCTATTGAAAATGACAACCGGACCCCAGCGCCTGAAAGCGCTGAAAGCAGCAGGCTACAATACATTCCTTTTGAATTCGGAAGATGTGTATATCGATCTTTTAACGGATAGCGGGACTAATTCAATGAGTGACAGGCAATGGGCCGCGTTTATGACCGGCGACGAAGCGTATGCGGGGAGCAAGAGTTACTTCGTGATGGAAAAAGCCATTCATCAGTATTACGGCTACCAATACATCATCCCGACCCATCAGGGCCGGGGGGCAGAAAACATACTGTCGCAAATCCTGATCAAGAAAGGAGATATTGTGCCGGGGAATATGTACTTCACCACCACGCGCTTACATCAGGAATTGGCGGGCGGCACATTCCACGACATCATCATTGACGAAGCGCATGATCCGCTCAATGAATTTCCATTTAAAGGAAATGTAGATCTCAATAAGCTGGACGCTCTGGTGAAGAAATACGGCGCCGGTAAAATTCCGTATGTAAGCATTGCTACCAATGTAAACATGGCCGGCGGCCAACCGGTAAGCATGAAGAACCTGAAAGAATTACGTGAATACACCCATGAGCACGGGATCCGGGTCATCCACGATATGACGCGCGTTGCCGAAAATGCTTACTTCATTCAGCAACGCGAAGCGGATTATGCCCACAAATCCGTCAGGGAAATTGTAAAAGAGATCTGCTCCCTGACCGACGGCGCAACCATGAGCGCTAAAAAAGACGCATTGGTGAATATAGGCGGATTTATGGCTACTAACGACTGGGATGTTTTTGAAGAAGCCCGCAATTTAGTAGTCGTCTATGAAGGACTGCATACATATGGCGGCCTGGCCGGCCGTGACATGGAAGCGATTGCTGTCGGCATCAAAGAAAGTCTGGACGATCATCATCAGAAAGCGAGGATCGGGCAGGTGGAATATCTTGGGAAGCGCATGGAAGAATTTGGCATCCCGATCGTAAAGCCCATTGGCGGGCATGGGATCTTCGTGGATGCAAAAGCCTTCCTGCCGCACCTCACCCAGGATGAATTCCCGGCACAGACGCTTGCTGCCGAGATCTACCTTGATTCCGGCGTGAGGACAATGGAGCGCGGGATCGTTTCTGCGGGCAGGAAACCGAACGGCAAAAACTATTACCCCAAACTGGAGCTGGTCCGTTTTACCATCCCGAGGCGGGTCTATACACAGGCGCATATGGATGTTGTCGCAGAATCAACGGCAATGGTATATGACAGAAGAAAAAAAATAAAAGGGCTTAACATGGTCTATGAACCCAAATACCTGAGATTCTTCCAGGCAAGGTTCGAAAAAATAAAATAGCGCAATGATACCTTCAGTCCGGTTATACGCCTCATCGCGACCATGGTCAATACAAAACGGGCAAGTAACCGGCTGAAGGTAAAATCAGCCATTACATCGTATGCCGAAAATAAGAGTCACTAAAACCTTCACCTTTGATATGGCACATGCACTTGACGGGCATAAAGGCTTGTGCAAAAACATCCATGGCCATACCTATCATTTAAGTGTTACTGTCTCAGGCAGGGTGATGCACAAAAATGATCAGCCGGATGATGGTATGGTCATTGAGTTTGGCGATTTGAAGCAGCTTGTCAAAAGGAATATCCTGGATCAGTTAGATCATGCCCTGGTACTGAAAGATACTTCCGTCTATTTGCAACAGGGCAATCTGGCCGCTCATGAAAAACTGGTGCTAACGCCCTTCCAGCCTACCTGTGAAAATCTGCTGATGTACTTCGTATCCAACCTGCGACCGCTGCTGCCGCAGGGGCTTGAGCTGGCAGCCATGCGCCTGGATGAAACACCCACCTCGTATGCAGAATGGCTGCTGACGGATCAGTAAACAACCAGGATGCCATTTCAGGTTCCGGTTATGTCTTCCGCGGCTTCTTCTTTGCGGCGGGGAATAAAACATTATTCAAGATCAGACGATAACCGGGTGAATTGGGATGGTTGGCCAGCT
>JBEBVQ010000159.1:0-5807 GCA_040392625.1 Taibaiella soli
ATAGATACATTGTTTCACCCTCTGACGGTATCTGCATACACGGGTTTAACCGCCGGCTGTATCCGGAACGTTAAAAAAGAGTTAGCATCGTTCTCCTATACTCATGATCATGCCCTTGCACAAACCGGAATTATTTAATTTAACTAATTGTATGGATTAGTATCTTTGCCCGCATTATTATGAACGTCCAAATCATTAATAAATCGCCGCACCCATTACCTGCCTACCAAACCGCAGGATCTGCAGGAATGGATATCCGCGCCTGGCTACAGGAGCCGGTAATGCTGAAACCGCTTGAAAGAAAACTGATCCCGACCGGTCTGTACATTGCCCTGCCGGAAGGATACGAAGCCCAGATACGCCCGCGCAGCGGCCTGGCCATCAAAAGAGGGCTGAGCCTGGTCAACACACCCGGAACGATAGACGCAGACTACCGCGGGGAGATCATGATACCGGTCATCAACCTGTCTGCAGAAGACCAGGAGATCAATGACGGTGAACGTATTGCACAAATGATCATCGCACGCTACCAGCAGATAGCCTGGCAAGAAGTTGCTGTTCTTGACGCAACAGAGCGGGGTGCAGGCGGATTCGGGCACTCCGGGGTATAATAGCCAGGGAGCATCCGGCGCTGCACAATACATCCTTTTTAACGAACGTACAAAAACATAAACAGCAAATACAAATGAACATCATTATCCCTATGGCCGGAATGGGCAAGCGCATGCGTCCGCATACACTGACCACTGCCAAACCGCTGATCCCCGTTGCCGGCAAGCCTGTGGTACAACGCCTTGTAGAGGACATACTGGCCACCTGTAATGAAAAAGTAGAGGAAATTGCTTTTGTTACCAACCCTGATTTCGGTAAAGATGTGGAAGCGCACCTGCTCAGCGTGGCCGACTCGCTGGGCGCACGCGGTAAAATATGTTACCAGGAGACGCCGTTAGGTACGGCGCATGCTATTCTCGCCGCAGGCGATAGCCTGGACGGCAATGTATTTATTGCCTTTGCCGACACGCTGTTCAAAGCCACCTTCAGCATTGATGCCGGTAAAGATGCCATTATCTGGACACACAAGGTAGAGGACCCCTCAGCCTTTGGCGTGGTGAAGCTGGATGCATCCGGCGCGATCGAAGCTTTTGTGGAGAAACCGACTGATTTTGTTTCCGACCTGGCTATCATAGGCGTCTATTATTTTAAAGACGGCGCACAGTTGAAAAAGGAATTGCAGCGCCTGATCGATGAAGACATCAAACTGAAAGGAGAATACCAGATCACCGATGCTATGGAGCATATGCTGCAGAATGGCGTTAAGTTTTACACCGGCCAGGTGGAAGAATGGCTTGATTGCGGCAATAAAGATGCTACGCTTTATACCAACCAGCGCATCCTCGAGATCAAAAAAGATCAGGAAAAACTGGTGGCAGACACCGCAGTGATCGAGAACTCCGTGATCATCCCCCCCTGTTTTATCGGAGAGAACGTAACGGTGCACAACTCCGTCGTAGGCCCGCATGTATCACTCGAAGCCGATGTATCCGTAACGGACAGCCGGATCGTAAACACGATCATCCGGGAACATACAAATGTTAAAAATGCTCAACTTGAAAACACACTGTTGGGTAAAAGCGTAACTTACATAGGGAAATCCGAGGAATTGAGCCTGGGAGATTTTTCAACATCAATATGAACACACGCAGCAGGGCAGCTATATGGATTACCGGTTTACTCGTGTGCGCATGGCTTATGCCCGGCGCTGACGCACTGGCCCAGAAGAAGCGCAAAGGCAAAAACAAGACAGAAGCCGCACAAACAACATCCGGCTTTGCAGGCAAAGCCGATGACCTGTATTTCGATGCGCTAAAGGCCCGCCTGAAAGACAATGATGAGGAAGCCGAGCAATTGCTGCTTCAATTTACCCGTGTAAAACCCGATGAACCGGCAGGCTACTACGACCTGGCAAGGCTGAATTTTAAAAACGGAAAGACCGACCAGGCGCTGCACAACATAAAAAAGGCGCTGGATCTGGATGCCCAAAACAAATGGTACCGCGAACAGTATGCACATATCCTGGCCGCCCGCAACCAGTTTGAAGAAGCCGCCAAAGTGTTTGACCAGCTTGCTAAAGACGAAAAACATAACCAGGATTACCTGCTGCTTTCATCGCGGCTCTACCAGCGCGCGGGCAATTACAAGGAGTCGCTCCGGGTATTGGACAAGCTGATCGAAAAAGAAGGGGAAGATGAGAACATCCTGCTGCAGAAGCAACAGATATATCTCAGGATGAACGACCTGGAATCTGCCACCGGCATTATCCGCCAACTGATTGATAAAAACCCGAAAGAATCGCGGTATTACGCGATCCTTGCCGAGTTGTACGAAAACAACGACCAGCAGGCGCGTGCAGATGAAGTCTATAAGGAGATGGAAACGCTTTTCCCCGATGATCCCGGCACCCAGTTGTCCCTCGCTCTTTTTTATAAGAAGAAAGAAGACCTCGACAAATACGAATCGTACGTAAAGAAGGCTATCACCAATAAAGAACTGGATGCAGAAACCCAGATCAGCCTGCTACTGCCCTACCTGCAGGAAACCAGTGAAGACAGCAGCCGCAGGCAGGACGGTATTGACCTGGCAGCAGCATTGGCTGCGCAACACCCGGACAACGGGCAGGTGATCGGCTTTTACGGCGATGTGCTGATGCTCAACGACAAACGGGAAGAGGGGCTTATCCAATACAAAAGATCAATTGAAGCCGACCCTTCACGGTTTAATGTATGGCAGCAGTTGCTCTTCAATTATACAGACCAGGAGTCTGCAGATTCGCTGGTTTTGTACAGCGAAAAAGCAATGCTCTATTTCCCCAGTCAGTCAATCATACATTACCTGAACGGCATCGGGTATTTCCATCTCAAAAAATATATGGAAGCCATAAAAGCGCTGAACCGTGCTGTGGACCTGCAGCCTGAAGACGAGCCGGAGCTGCTGGGAGATATCTATGCCCTGCTGGGAGACGTATATAACCTCCTGCGCGAATACGAGCATTCGGACAGCAGCTATGAGCGGGCGCTGCGCCTTGCGCCTGCCAACGCCACCGTATTGAATAACTATGGTTATTACCTTTCCGAACGAGGCGTACGTCTCGAAGACGCCGAACGTATGTCGCGCCAGTCGCTGGCCATACGGCCGGATGAGCCTACTTTTCTCGATACCTATGGCTGGATCCTGTACAAGCAGGGGAAATACGAAAAGGCGGAAAGCTATATCCGGAAAGCAATTGACAGTGATGCAGATACTGCCGGCGGCACACTGTGGGATCATCTCGGGGATATCCGGTACAAGCTGGGCGATGTTTCCCAAGCCGTGGAATACTGGATAAAAGCAAAGGAGCGCGGCAGTGACCATGATAAACTCGACAAAAAAATAAAGGACAGGAAGCTGTATGAGTAGTGGCCAGTTATGGAAAGGACTGCTGATTATATTAACAGCGGTATATGCGCTGTCTTCATGTAAAACCGGGAAAAAACCGGTACGCAAAGACGTAGTGGTGGATAGTGTTGCAGTAACGGAAACAGCAAAGGACTCCCTGCTGATACCCTACCCTGTGCTCAATGAAGAAAAGAAAGCGCTGGTGGCGCTGCTGCTTCCGCTGCAAGAAAGAAAGATCCATTACCACACGTTTACCGGCAGGGCTAAAGCGTTTTTCCAGGGCGGCGGCGAGAAACATGAATTCACCGCAGGCATCCGGATGCAAAAAGACCGCGTGATATGGGTATCGGTATCGGCGCTGGGCGGCCTGGTGCAGGTGGCCCGGCTCATGATCACCCCCGACAGCATACACCTGATCAATTACCTTCAGCGCGAAGTAACGATGCTCCCGGCTTCGGAAGCGTCAAAGTTATTGCCGGCTGATATTAATTTCGAAATGCTTCAGAACCTGATCATCGGCAACCTGGTCAGCAGCCGGGGGGTGCCTACGGATGCAACGGATTTTGGCGGCACCTGGTCTTTGCAACTGGAAGACCGGCAGTACCACCAACTGATCGCTTATAACAAATCGGACACCACCATGCGGAGCAACCAGGTGCGGACGCGGAGCACTGAACCCGAAACAGGCCTGATGCTGCAGTTCGGCAACTATGAATGGATCAGCAACCAGCGGTTCCCCGTCAGCCGGGTGATTAACATTATCACGGGAGAAGACCAGTATTACCTGGATATGAACTTCAGCGGTGTTGCGATTGATCAGCCGATAGATTTTCCTTTTGTGATTCCGAAGAAATATACGTTGAAGTAACCCCGGCACTGCATATCATACCGTACTTATCTTTGCCCTATGAGCACCGCCGAAAACACCATACTGGGATTAAAAATGCCCACCGATCCCCGCTGGACGGATCTCGCCGCTTTATCACTCGAGGAAATACTGACCGACCATGCCTTCTGTGAACAGAAAGCAGCGACGCAGTGTATCTCCCTGATCCAGCGTTACCCTGAAAAAACAGCGCTGGTAAATGCCCTGGCGCCCATCGTCACAGAAGAATGGGGACACTTCCGGATGGTATGGGCAGAGCTGAAGAAAAGAGGCTACCAGCTTGGCCGGCAGCGAAAAGACGATTATGTAAACCTGTTGCTGCAGCATGAGCCGAAAGGTATTTCTGCCGAAGAAAAGCTGCTCCATAAGCTGATGATCTGTGCCTTGATCGAAGCACGGAGTTGTGAACGCTTCCGCCTGTTATCCGAAGGACTTGCGGATCCCGCGTTACGCAGCTTTTACTATAAATTCATGGTATCCGAAGCCGGCCACTACCGCCTGTTCATAGACCTTGCCCATGAATATTTCCCTGCAGATAAAGTACGCGCAGCATGGCTGCAATGGCTGCAGACCGAAGAGCAGGTGCTGCAGCAACTGGCGCCGAGAGGTGACAGGATGCACTGATACGAGGGATGTGCTATCCATAAGCGGGCAATTTCATTTTCCGTCTCTTGGAGTCATGCTACCGCAGCAGGTGGAAGCTCCCCTTCTGTATATATGGTTTACCATCCATATAGTATTGTAGCTGGTAAACATAAGTTCCCAATTGCGCCGGGATGCCGTTATGGGTTCCGTCCCATCCTTCCAGCCTGTCGGCAGTTGTAAATACCCGCTCTCCCCAGCGATTAAATACACTGAAGGTTACGCCTTCCATACGGCCGGTATTTCCCAGGATGCGAAATACATCATTCAGCCCGTCGCCATTGGGTGTAAATACATTGGGCAACCAGATTTCGCAGAATATCTGCTTTACATGGATCGTATCCGATCCGGTACCACACTTGTTGATCCCCGTTACTGTATATTCGCCTCCATAGCGGATCGTCAGATCCTTTCCATAGCTTCCATCCGACCACAACAGCGAATCTGCATTCAGCGCCCATGCTGATAAACGCAGCGGCGTCTCCTCACATACAGTCGTATCCACACCAAGCGATACAACCGGTTTCGGATAATAAGACAACACTGCCGTATCGCCGCCTGTACAGCCAATATCTGTAGTAACGGTAACACTATATACCCCGGCATTCGTTACAGAGATTGAGGGAGTGGCTTCACCCGTATTCCAGGCGTAAAGGCTGTTTGTGCCGTATGTCGCGTCCAGCACAAGTGTCTGTTCGGGACAAATATCCCTGTCTCCACCCAGGTCAATAGCAGGTTGCGGCATGGCAGTTATGTTTATTGTATCATGGACGATGCATCCATCCAGATCTACCGTGAGAATATAAGTATCCGTAGCATGCACACTGATATCCGGTGTCGTTGCACC
>JBEBVQ010000160.1:0-5803 GCA_040392625.1 Taibaiella soli
AGGTATTTTTGCCGGTTGACGGCAGGATAGTATGTTTATACCATAATTCTTTTTATCATGCGTTTTTTGGAATTGTTATTGTAGATTAGAATATGCTATTTATGAGCCAGAGAGCAGGATGTTTTGGGTTGTTATTGGTGTGTATCGTGGTTGTCGCTTGGGTACATGCCGTAGCGCAGCCAATACCGGAAAAGGGAGCAGGAAGCAGGTTGCAATTGCAGACCATCACGGATACTGCAACTGTTATGGCGCTGATACGGGCCGGTGACGCTATTCGTGATACACTGCCCGACAGCGCTGTCCGGTTGTTTTATAAGGCATTGACGTATAGCCGTGAAAGCGGATTCAGTGACGGAGCAGGATGGGCGGCGCTGCGGTTGAGCGCCTTGCATGTGGAACAGGGCGAAAATGAGGAAGGGGCACGTCTGTTACGTGACTTACTGGCTGGTGGTCCTCCTGTTTTTCAGGATAGCGCCCTGCTGTCCATGATCTATATGGAAGCTTCTCAGGTGTTCGGGAATACCGGAGATTTCAGAGCTACAGCCTATTATCTTTATAAAGCGTTGGAAGAAGTGGCCCGGAATAACCTCGGAGAACCGGAACATCTGGTTGTAATATACGGGAATCTGGCAAGCCTTTTCGGGCAGATGGGGCAATATGAAGAAAGCCTTACTTACCTGGCGCAGGGAGAACAAATTGCACGGAGAAAAGGCTATGACGGGCAATTGGCGAAGCTGCTCAATATCCGTGGAGCTGCACAGGGGATGATGGGAAAATACGATGAGGCGCGGGTTAGTTTTGAGACCGGTTACCGGCTGGCGGAAGCAAAAGGGATGAAAGCGCAGCAATCGCTCCTGATGAACAGCCTGGGCCGGGTATTTCTCTATAAGAATGATCCGGAACAGGCAATGGCCTGCTTCATGAAAGCCAGGGAGCTTAGCCGCGACAGCCGTATCCGGATGGTCAGGGTATCACCGTATTATCCGTTGGGCTATACCAGTTTCCTGCTTGGGGATTACGAGAATGCAATCCGTTATCTGGAATTCTTTCTGGCCGAATCCCAAACGATCGGTATGCCGGTAGATGTGGGTAACGGACATCGGACACTGGCAGATATATACAATAAAACCGGGGAGTATAAAAAAGCCTTTTCACATGAACGCCGGTATAACATAATCAGGGATAGCCTGATGAGCAAAGAGAATGTGCGGGCCGTACGGCTGCTTGAGGTACGATATCATACGGCGGAAAAAGACCGCGCACTTGCCCGTAATGCGCTGCAGCTCACACGCCAGGAGACGCAGCTCAGGATAAAGAATTTGTGGATCGTCAGCATTGCAGGCGGTGCACTGCTGATGACGGCTTTTATGATCAGCTTGTACCGCAGCTACCGTAGCCGGCAGCATTTGCAAACAGAACAAATGCGCACATGGCAGCAGGAGCAGGAGATCAGCCAGTTGAAAGCGATCATGAAGGGAGAAGAGCAGGAGCGTGCGCGGATTGCACGTGAGCTGCATGACGGGATCGGCGGGATGCTTGTTTCTGCAAGCCTGACACTCGGCGCTGTGAAAGAAGAGACCCCCGGGGCGGCGCATATCCGGAAGCTCGGCGATCTCAGGGATATATTGCACGACATAGCTTCAGAAGTAAGAAAAACAGCGCACAACCTGATGCCTGATGTGCTCATCCGGCACAGCCTCGAAGATGCCCTGGGCATTTACTGTGATAATATCAACGCAGGCAGTCAACTGGAAATAGAATTGCAGTTCCAGGGAAATTTCGACGGATTGGATAAATCTGTTGAGCTGCTGCTTTACCGGATCACACAGGAACTGGTGCAGAATGTGGTGAAGCATGCGCGTGCTACATATGCAGCCATCCTCATCCGCCAGGATGGTGGGAAATTGAGCATCACGGTGGAGGATAATGGTATTGGCTTTGATACAGACCGGGAGTACAGCGGTATCGGATTGCAGAATCTCCGCTACCGGGTGCAGGCGCTGAAAGGAGAGATATCCATTATGTCTGCCCCGGGCAGGAATACAACTGTTTATATTGAATTTGAACGGGAGCGCTTGTCCGGGAACTGAAGGGAAAGATGTAAATTTGTATGGCAATAATATGCAGATCCGTATAGCAATAGCAGATGATCATCCGCTGGTGATCGGAGGGGTGGAGAATGTCCTGCACCGCTATCCGCATCTATTACTTACGGGTACTTATCCGACAGGTGCGGCGCTTATGGAAGGGCTGGCAACCGTGCTGCCCGATGTTTTGCTGCTGGATATCCAGCTTCCGGATCAGGCAGGAGACGAGCTGGCGCCGGTGATCATTAAGAAATACCCGCAGCTCAAGATCCTCACACTAACAAATTTCGACAGCAGCCTGTATGCGCAGAATATGTTCCGTCATGGCGTACTGGGCTATATCCTGAAGAATGCAGAGGAACGGATGCTGGTTTCGGCGATCGAAACGGTGTTTGAAGGGAGGGAATTTCTGGATCCGGCAATGAAAGAAAAAATGGAACATGCGGCGGTGCGGATACAGAAACGAAGCTCTTCCAAATCCACACTGACCCTCAGGGAAAAGGAAATACTGCAGCTCCTGGTGAACGGAGGCACCTGTCCGCAGATTGCAGAGCAATTGTATCTGAGTGTTAATACCGTAGTGAATTATCGCGCCAGTATTATGCTGAAGCTGGATGTTAGCAACACGGCAGCGCTGGTGAAAAAGGCATTGTTGACCGGATTAGCACAGTAGGGGCGGGGCTTGTCCCCGCCCAAATATAATACCCAAAATCAGGGCAACCACAAGGGTTGCCCCTACGTGGTATAACATATGTAGTGCTTATGTACCGGCCGGGCAGTGGTCTGATTGACCAATGTGTTTTCCATATCGGATATATCGGATACCCTGCCGTCTTTTAACGCGATCAGGATCCGCTCGTCGGTTGTATCGTATGTATTATTCGAGGTGACGCCGGCAAATACAAAATAAGCAGCATCGGCTTCACTCATCTTCATCCGGTTCATGATCTCTTCCTTTTTGGCGACCAGCAGCGCTTCCTCCGGATCGGGGCTGAATATTACCTTATAAAGCCTTCTGCGGATCAGCATCCGGCATAATTTTGAAAGTACCGGATCGGGGTGCTCCTGCCACATTTTAATAGCGATCAGCACATCCGTATCGTCCATTATACAGAACTGTTTGAGATGTACCGGGTCTGCTTCAAAATCTTCTGCAGTGATCCGCCCGTAGAGAAAATGGCGGAGAGCGGGTGTGGCAAAGAGATCATCCTGGTTGCGGGCCAGTTCTCTGGCTCGTTTCAGAATGTTGATCAGCAGGTGCTCCGAGCCGAGTACGGTCTTGTGGAGGTACACCTGCCAGTACATCAGCCTGCGCGCGATGATAAATTTTTCTACAGAATGGATCCCTTTTTCTTCCACAGCCAGCTCGCCGTCATGCACCGTAAGCATCTGCAGGATACGGTCATAGCCGATCACCCCTTCGGATACGCCGGTGTAGAAGCTGTCGCGGTTGAGGTAATCCATGCGGTCCACGTCCAGTTGGCTGGACACCAGTTGGTGCAGGTATTTTTTAGGGTGCGTATGTTCGAATATTTCAATAGCCGTATCCAGGATGCCGCCGGTTTCCCGGTTGATGCGCTGCATGATAAGCCGCGAGATGTTTTCGTGGCTGATGCCCGTTACAAGCGAATGTTCCAATGCGTGAGAGAACGGGCCGTGACCAACATCATGCAGCAGAATGGCCAGCCGTGCCGCCGTACATTCTTCAGAGGTGAAAGGGATATGCTTGATCTTCAGCTCGTCCAGCGCTTTACCCATCAGGTGGCAGGCGCCCAGGGAATGATGAAAGCGGGTGTGCTCTGCTCCGGGATACACGAGATGCGCCATACCCATTTGACGGATATAACGAAGCCGCTGAAACCAGGGATGCTCAATGATCTGCATCAGTTCCGGCTCGGGGAAGCGGAGAAATCCATATACCGGGTCGTTGATTATTTTTCCTTTGTGTGCAGGCATCAGACTTTTATAATTAGCTAATGAGCCGATTAGCTGATGTGCCAATGATTCCTCGCGATGGACATTGGCTAATCAGCACATTAGCTAATCGGCTCATGAATTTAATACTTTTTTACATGCTTACCTGCTATTATTCCAATCCTCCAGCGGTATTTGCGGCGCCTGTTCTTCCGGGGCTTCTGTGTCATAGTAGCTATTAGCCCGCATCAGGCTGGTTTCGTCCAGTACGTTGCAGTCGTCGTATCCTTCCGGTTTCTGAAACTGTACGCCTGAATCCAGGTCCAGGTTTTTGTCGGCATAAACCTTTTGCATGAAATAAGCCCATATCGGGAGCGCCGCCGCCGCGCCCTGGCCTAAGGCTTCGCTCCGGAAACGCAGGAACCGGTCATCGCAGCCTACCCAGGCGCCTGCCAGCAACTGAGGCGTATAGCCGATATACCAGGCATCGGCCTGCTTGTTGGTGGTACCGGTCTTACCGGCCATTTCGCCGCTGAGATTGTAACGGTATCTCAGGCGTTTTGCAGTACCGTAATCGACAACGCCCTGCATCATACGCACCATTTTGAAGGCGGTACCGGCGCTGATGATCTCTTTTTGTTCGGATACAAAACCTTTGATCAGGTTGCCGTTCTTATCTTCGATCCGGGTGATAAATAATGGGCGGGTATGCATACCTGCAGCAGGGAACATGGTATATGATCCGAGCATTTCAAACAGGGAAATATCGGAGACGCCCAGCGCTGCCGAGGGGTATTTCTCTATCTTGCTTGTGATACCGCATTTTTCTGCAAAATCAACAAAAGCATTCACACCAACCTGTTTCAGGATATACAGGGCGGCATTGTTCACGGAAAAAGCCAGCGCCCGTTGCATGGTGATCTCCCCGTGCTTGGATCCGCCTGCATCGTAAGGTTTGTTATTAAACACCTGGGCTTCGGTTTGCACCATACCACAGGGCGAAAAGCCGTTGTCCACCGCAAGGCAGTACAGCAAAGGCTTGATGGTAGAACCTACCTGCCGCTTAGTGTTGATATTGACATGGTCGAACTGATAGTAATCATGATTGATGCCGCCTACCCATGCTCTTACTTCTCCCGAATACGGATCCATGGCCATAAAACCGGTCTGCAGGAATGTTTTCATATACTTGATGGAATCCAGGGGACTCATGACCGTATCCTTTTGTTTCTGGCTGTTCCAGGCAAACACTTTCATGGGTACCGGCGTTTCAAACGCGTCTTTTATTTCTTCCTCATTCAATCCCTGCTCCTTGAGCGTATAATAGCGGCTGGAGGTTTTCATGGCGGCGTGTATCACTTTCATATGGTTACGCCATACGGAGCCGTCCCGGTAGCCCGCCTGAGCGATGAACTGCCGCTGCAGATCCGTCATATGCTGCTCCACCGCCTGCTCGGCATAGCGCTGCATCCGGGTATCCAAAGTCGTATAGATCCTTAATCCGTCTTTATATATATCGTACGGTTTCCCTGTGGCGGGATTTCGGGTATCCTTTAATGTTTTCTTTACCTGCTGCTCCACAATTTGCCTGAAGTAAGGGGCAATGCCTTCATGATAGTCAAGCTTGCGGTAATCAAGTGCGATGGGAAGTTCTTTGAGGCGTTCTGCTTCCGCACGCTCCAGCATATCCGACTTGACCATTTGCTCCAGTACCACATTCCGGCGAGCCTGCGAGCGCTCCGGGTGCAGGCGCGGATTGTAATAGGTGTTGGCCTTCAGCATGCCGATCAGTACGGCTGCTT
>JBEBVQ010000161.1:0-5787 GCA_040392625.1 Taibaiella soli
GACGGAAATATACATTACCCGACACCCCGTAGGGGCGAACCTATGTGTTCGCCCTGATGACGCACAGGATGAACAAAGGGCGAACACATAGGTTTGCCCCTACGGGTGATATCAGACGATGGGGAAAATATGGCAATGCAAATGGTACCAACAATGATCATTTTTCCGGTTCAAATTCGATCACGGCCGAATTAATGCAGTATCGTTTGTGTGTCGGCGGCGGGCCATCATCAAAGATATGACCGAGATGTGCGTCGCAGCGCCCGCAAAGTACTTCGATGCGATTCATGCCGTGCGAAAGGTCTTCTTCGTACAGCACACTGCCGGGGCGTACTGCTTCAAAAAAGCTGGGCCAGCCGCAACTGCTGGCAAACTTGGCATCCGAGCGGAACAACGGATTGCCGCACACGGCACAATAGTACATGCCTTTCGTATCAATGTTCCAGTATTTACCGGAAAAAGCCCATTCCGTTCCTTTTTCACGGGCAATATGATACACCTCGGGCGGCAATATTTTTTTCCATTCCGCATCAGTAACGTGCAGCCGGTTTGTGTCCGTCCGGGAATAATAAGGATTGCTTTCGTGTAATTCTTTATTGGTATCCATATGCGTATGTTTTTGTGCGTCGGCACAACGGGCCATGAACAAAAAGCAGGGAACAACCATTATCCATATCATGCTCTTTTTCATTGCAGCCGTTATAATTAGTTGACGAGCCAATCAGTAAGTGTTTTTCGCGCAGGACCATTAGCTAATCAGCTAATTATCACATCAGCAAATTAAATTACCACTACTTCATAAAACCGTTCCCGGTCAAAATATTTTTGTGCCAGCGCCTGCAATTCATCTGTACCGATGGTTTTATAGATATGTACGCTCCGGTTGAAATCTGCTTCCGTCATGCCGTTCAGGATCAGGGACCGCCAGCGGCGGAGGATGGAGAACGGACCGTCGAGATCGCCGAGCAGGTTGCCCAGCAGATAGTTTTTTACCAGCAGCAGTTCCTCTTCGGAGACAGACTCCCGGCAGATCCGCTCCATTTCACTATAAATCTCTTTCAGCGCTGCATCTGAAACCTGGCGTCCTACTTCTGTTTGTACAATTATCGCGCCACTGTGCGCGTACGCATTCAGCGAGCTGTAGATGCCGTAGGTATAGCCTTTGTCTTCCCGGATATTGCTCATCAGGCGCGAGCCGAAATAACCGCCGAAGATCGTATTCAGTACCACCATCGGCGCGAAGTCGGGATGTTGTCTGCCGTGGAAATGTCTGCCGATGCGGATCGCGCTCTGTACGCCATCGGGGTCATTGACCAGGTGTTCCTGCATTTTATCCGAAGCAGTTATGCCGGCGACAACAGGTTCCGACGCCGCAGGCGCCGGAACCGTACCGCCAAATACCTGATCAAGACATTGCACTTCTTTTTCTCCGATATGCCCGGCCATAAATATCTTCATCCCCGCCAGGTTGTAATGTGCCTTGTAAAAGCGCTGCACATCCTCCCGAGTAACTGCTTATACTTTTTCTTTTTCAGATTATCGCCCATAGGGATGTTCGGGGCCAAAGAGCAGCGCATCAATGCGCTGGTTGGCCACAAACTCGCATTGCCGCAGGCTCACCAGCAGACGCTGCACAGAATTTTGCTTGTATATGGCCAGCTCTTCTTCCGGAAACACGGCCTCCGTGAGCACTTCATATACCACCGGCAGCAGCTCGGGCAGGTGTTTGGTAAGCGTGTACAGGGTAACGATGGTGAAATCATTACCTGCCTGCACGTTTAAAGATGCGCCGTAAAACTCAATGGCTTCGTGCAGCGCATGCGACGTGCGCCGGGATGTGCCATTTTT
This sequence comes from Taibaiella soli, assembly GCA_040392625.1. Taxonomy (GTDB): domain Bacteria; phylum Bacteroidota; class Bacteroidia; order Chitinophagales; family Chitinophagaceae; genus JBEBVQ01. The sequence goes on from JBEBVQ010000161.1 coordinate 1,849, forward strand.
GATCAAGGCTGCGACAGTCTGTGCCACCGCCGGTTTCTCTTCATACCACAGCCCGGCAGGGAATACAAAATCAATCTCCGCCACATCCTGGACGCCGGCATTCAGCCAGTACAAAGGCAGGCCGTTGCGGAGCGCAGTCTGCTGTACCGGAGGCAGCACATAATTAAATTCAACGGCATCATGGATCACGGGAGGTATGGAACGATCAGGCATATTATATCAGAATTTCTGTAGGGGCAATCCTGTGTGATTGCCCGATTAGCAATGGCAATCCTGTATGATTGCTTGATGATTAATTTTTGAACAACGCACGCAGTTCCCCTGCGTCTTCCGGTTTCATTTTTCCGGCAAGGATCAGGCGGAGCTGCCGCCGGCGCAATGCACCGTCATACATCTTCTGCTCTTCTTCGGTTTCCGGTATGATCTCCGGCACCCGATCCGGCTTGCCGTTGGGGTTGAGCGCCACAAACGTCATGTAAGCTTCATTGCTCATGTACTTGAACTTGGCATGCAGGTCTTCGCCCCAGACGCGCAGAAAGACCTCCATCGAGCTGTTGAAAGCCCGCGTTACTCTCGACTCGATTGTGAGCAGGTTGCCCAGCTTGATCGGGTTGGAGAAAGAGACATTATCCACCGAAGCCGTCACTACGGGGCCATTGCAGTGCTTCATGGCAGAAACGGCGGCGGCGATATCCATCCAGAACATCAGCTTGCCACCCATCAGGTTGCCCAGCGTATTGGTATCGTTGGGCAGCACCAGTTCGCTGCGTATGCTAAGTGAATCCTGCGGCCGTCTTGCTTCCATAAATAAACTGTGTGAAATGTTTGATCCTGCAAGTTACCAAGTTTTGACACAAATAACGTAAGGCTGCAACTGCGCTATGATTTGGGCGTGCCCCCTCCGGGGTCGGGCTATCCGCTCCAATCTTTTATTCCGCTTCGCTGCATAAAAGGATTTCCGCTGCTATCCCTCACGCGGGCGCCGTGCATACACCGTGCAACGCATCCTGTATGATGCTTTTGTTGCGGCATAGGGTTTAATCCGCGGAATCCCTTAATCTGTCTAATCCGTGATACTACATTTTCCCCTGGAAGCGGATCCCAAACGTCAGCCAGCGGCCGGGCAACGGCACCGCACCGGTTTCTTTATACTGCATGTCCAGCAGGTTGTTGACGTCCACATAGAACAACAGGCCGCTCCAGCGATAGCCTGCGCGGACATCCAGCAGAGTGTAATCGTTGCCGCTGATGCGCTGGATATACCGGCTCGCCAGGTTCAGCTCCACATGGCGGAACAGCAGGCTGTTCACCCGCGCAGTAAACTGGTGCCGTAAAGCCTGTATCGCATACTGCGACATCCTGCCGGGAGTCACTTCCACCTGCTGGTCGATATAGGTATAGTTCAGATTCAGCCCGATGCGGTACTGGTCTGAAAGACCAAGATGTTGATCAAGCTGATAACCGGTTTGAAGGGTGAATCCGGAAGTATTGATGGCCTGGAAATTTTGTACCTGCCAGGGATCCGCTACATCGGCGCGCACCCAGTCGATAAACTCCGACACATGGCGGTAAAAATAACTGCCCTGTGCCGTCACCCAGTTTTTATGAAAGCCGATGCCTGCTTCTCCATATCCGGCCAGCTCGCTCTTCAGCTGGCTGTTGCCCAGGTTTTGCGGGCCGGAATAATACAGATCGGTATAGGTGGGCAGCCGCTGCCCTGTGCTGCCGGAGGCAAACAGCTTCCAGCCCGGGAGAAAATGATAGCCGATGTCCGCGCCGGGGAATACCTGCCAGTCAAAGTCGCTGTTATAATTGGCATACAGGCCTGCGCTTGCATTCAGCTTGGGCGTGAAGACATAACGATACTCTGCGTACACACCGACGTTGTCGCGGAAGTGGTGACCGAGGTTGCTGCTGCCGATGGATTCATGTCGCCATTCTGCACCGGCGCCCAATGTACCCTTGCCGATCTCCAATGCACTTTGTACTTCGCCGGTTACCACGTTGGTTTCATGGATATTCCGGTACACGGAGGGTTTTTGGCGGATATAGATATAGTCGTCCTTGCCGTACCGGTAGGATACGCGGGGCGTGATCCGGAATTTTTCATTCGGCTGCCAGGTATAAGCCACGCTGCCCAATGCCGTTTGCACGGTTTCATTGGATTCGATATCGCCTGGAGCGGCATAAAAGCCATGAGCGCCGAAATCATTGGTGGTATAAGCGCCCATTGCGTCCACCCGGTTTTTATCATTGACCCTTATTTGATTTTGATAATAAAGCCGGTATGCTTCGTAGCCGGTGTTGTACCGGTAGCCATTGCCCCGGTCGTGGCCCACGGAAAGCAGGTGGGAATGGTTGTCGCCCGCCAGTGTTGCTGCAGCCTGAGCGCCCCAGTTATAATAAGTTTGTCCGTTGGAGGTATCCTGCTGAAAACTGCTGCCGCTGTATGCCTGTGCAAATATTTCATTGTCTGCCGGTTGCCGGGTAACAATATTAATGGCGCCGGCCAGTGCATTTACGCCATACACCCTCGCTGCCGGGCCGCGCAGCACTTCCACATGCTCGATGGCGCCGATGGGCAGCATCAGGTTCATCATATTATGGCCTGTCTGCGGATCTGAAATTTTTACACCGTTGATTAGCACAAGGACCTGATCGAACGTGCTGCCGTCAATGCTTACATCGGCCTGTGTGCCGTTCGGCCCGCGCTGGCGGAGATCTATACCGGCCATGTAGCTGAGCAATTCATTGACAGACTTAACCGGTAGCGCAGCAATATCTTTCTTATCGAGTATGCCGATGTTCCGGTTCTGCCATCGAAGTGGTATCTGCAGACGGTTATCGCGGATCACGACCGAGTCGAGGTGGTTGGTATTTTGGGTTTGGGCTATAGCGGGTGAAATACAAAGTATCGTGCCAACTATGGTAATACATAAAGCAGATTTCATATTTTGATTTTGCGGTCAAAGGTAAATTATTCCGGTTTTTATGAAACTGATTTATTCATGAAAGCACATGTTCCATCACCCGCGATGCTTTGCAGGATAATAAATTATGGCGAAAGCTATTCTTATAAAATGACACATATGTGACGGTGTGTCCTTGTTAAAATTCAAAATTGCTTTCAACAATAAATTGGATTATTTTTACGCTCAAATATTTTTATATGAATTTCCCTGCTGAATTAAAGTACACCAAAGACCACGAATGGGTACGTATTGAAGGAGATACCGCCCATATCGGTATTACGGATTTTGCACAGCGCGAACTGGGCGATATTGTATATATAGACGTCAATACGGTTGGACAAACGGTAAATGCCGGTGATATCTTCGGTACGGTGGAAGCCGTAAAAACCGTTTCCGATCTGTATATGCCGGTGACCGGCGAGGTATTGGAAGTAAATCCGCAACTGGAAGGAAGCCCCGAGCTGGTCAATACGGATCCTTACGGCGACGGCTGGATGGTTAAAATACGTGTTTCCGGTGATCTCGACACTTTAATGAGTGATGCGGATTACAAATCCCTTGTAGGGGAATAAACATGATGTGGCGGATATTCACTCCACAATCCCCATATAGAAAACGAGCAAGGATACCGGCAATTTTATGGACCTTGCTCATTTTCATTTTATGCCTGTGGCCGTCAAGGGAATTGCCGGAGGTGAATGTGCCGCTGGCAGATAAATGGACGCATATGGTACTGTTTGCCGTGTTCAGTTTTTGCTGGCTATGCGTACGGCCGGCAGCAGGTGCGGGTTACCGGCTGCTTATATGCCTGTTAAGTATTGTGCTGGGCTGGCTGGTGGAGTGGCTGCAGCAATCATTCCCCGCACTCGGCCGGAGCTTCGATTATAACGACATCATCGCCAATGCTATTGGCGGTGTGCTGGGGCTATCGTTATTTTACATCATGAGCCGTGTCGCTAAACGGAAG
>JBEBVQ010000162.1:0-5688 GCA_040392625.1 Taibaiella soli
ATATCACAGACCGGGCCGGCAGGTACATCAAGCTCTATAATGATACCATATACGTATCACACAATCAACAGCAATACATGAGTCGCATCAACCGGCCGAATGAACAGGGAGCCGCCTGCGATTTTCAATTGGCCGCGATACCATTGCTTTCGGGGACACATGCCTATATGGGTCTCCCGAATGATGTTGTCTTTCCCCTTCCTGCCGATACCAGTTTTGTACGCCACCCGGATATCATCCTCTGTGCCGAAGACCCGGGAACCGTACTGACTGCGCCCGACGGCTATGAGCATTACCTGTGGGGAGATGAATACGACGGGCAGGTGCAATGGGTAACCGAAGCGGGCGACTACTATGTGATCAGCAAAACCGGATGTAACATACGTAAAGACAGCTTCCGGGTGATCCGCATAGAACCGCTCGACTTCACCCTCGGCAACGACACCATCCTCTGCGAACAAATCACTGTCCCGCTCACCGTTCCTTTGGACGATGTGAACTATAGATGGCAGGACGGGAGCACAGAAAACAGGTTCACTGTCACCACATCAGGCCAGTATTTTGTCACCGTAGAAAAATATCACTGCGCTGCCTCCGACACCATACAAGTGCAGTACATCAATTACCCGCAAGACCTGGGGAATGATCATACTATATGTCGGGGGAAAGAATTTTCCATCGACCTGAAGGCTAATGCATCGGAACACTCCTCCATCCTGTGGAGCACGGGGGCAACAAGCCCTTCCATAACCGTATCCGACTATGGCACGTACCATGTGACGGTAACGGAGTATCATTGTTCATTCAGCGATACGGTACAGATATTGCCGGACGCACGCTGCGATTGCTTTATAGAAGTACCGAATGCCTTTACACCAAACGGGGACGGAGTGAATGACTTGTTCCGGCCGGTAGTAGAACGCAATTGCCCGGTAAGCATCTACAGCCTTTCCGTATATAACAGATGGGGGCAGTTGGTATATAGTACGGTTGATCTCCTTTCCGGCTGGGACGGACATTTCAGGGGCAAACCGGCAGAAGCCGGTGTCTATATGTATTACATACAATTCAAAGGCGGCGTGGAAGGTACCGCTAAGGAGCTGAAAGGGGATCTATTGCTGATCCGGTAAACATTCTTAGAAGCTAAAAATGATTTGAAAAAAGTTACTGCCGATCAGCAATAAACCACAACTCCCTCAAGTGGAGAATATCATCAGGGGATTGCGGCTCGGGGGCCGCAATGACAGGAATATTGTATGCGTCGGTGTGCCACAAAGCATAAAGCCGGGCATGTACCTATCCGCTGAAAGCATCCTTGATCTTATCGAAAAAGCTCTTCTCTTCCTTATCATCTTCTGCCGATGCAGATGAAGCATCCGGAGAAAAATTGGGAGACTGCTGAAGGCGCTCCAGCAAATCACGCTCTTCATCCGTCAGTTGCTGCGGCGACCATACGTTCACTTCTATAAGTTCGTCTCCCTTTTCATACGACTGGAATGCAGGGAACCCTTTCCCTTTCAGGCGGAATATCTTACCACCTTGCGTGCCCGCCGGGATCTTGATCTTGGCCTTGCCGTCAATCGTCGGTACTTCTACCTGCGTACCCAGCACAGCATCAGGAAAAGAGACACGAAGCTGGTAGATCACATCCAGGTCCTGACGCTTCAGGTATGGATGCTTTTCTTCTTCGATCACCAGCAGCAGATCACCGGGCGCGCCGCCGCGTTCACCGGCATTGCCCCGCCCGCTCATGCTGAGCTGCATGCCGTCCTGCACACCGGCGGGGAGATCCAGTGTGATCAGCTCTTCGCCGTACACCCGCCCGTCGCCTTTACATCCGCCGCATTTGGCCGTGATCGTGTTGCCTTCACCATTACAATTGGGACAGGTAGTCACCGTCTGCATCTGTCCGAGGAAGGTATTGGCAACCCGGCGCACCTGTCCTGTGCCCCCGCAGGTACCACAACTCTGTACCGAGCCTTTATCTTTTGCCCCGCTACCGCTGCATTGCTGGCAGGTGACGTGCTTTTTCACCTTTATTTTCTTGTTGGCGCCATTGGCAATATCTGCATAGCTCACCTTGAGCTTTACCCGAAGGTTGGCGCCCCGGCTGCCCTGCCTGCGGCCTCCCTGGCGCCCGCCGCCAAAGAAGCTGCCAAACATATCATCGCCGAAGATATCGCCGAAGTTCTGGAAGATATCTTCCATACGCATCCCGCCACCGAAACCGCCACCGGCGGCTCCGCCCATTCCGGCATGGCCAAAACGGTCGTATTGCGCCCGCTTATCCGCATTGCTCAATACATCATAGGCTTCGGCTGCTTCCTTGAATTTCTCTTCCGCTTCCTGGTTCCCGGGGTTGCGGTCGGGATGGTACTGCAAAGCAATCTTGCGATAAGCTTTCTTGATCTCATCCTGTGAAGCGCCTTTCGCCACACCCAACACTTCGTAATAATCTCTCTTAGACATGTTCATTTATTAATGTGCTAATTAGCTAATGTGCCGATTAGCTGATGCCCGGCGATAAACATTAGCTCATCAGCTAATTGGCTCATTAGCTAATTAAAATTATTTTCCCACCACTACTTTAGCATGGCGGATCAGCTTATCATTCAGATAATATCCTTTCTGGAGCACATCTACGATATGCCCTTTCATATCTGCAGAAGGAGCAGGGATCTCCGCCACCGCCTCATGCAGCTCCGGATCAAACTCCGCTCCGGCACATTCCATAACACGCAATCCTTTACCTTGCAACGTATTGTGTAATTTATTAAAAACCAGCGTTACCCCTTCCCGGTTGGCGGCAAGGTCGTCTGATGAGGCCATCTGGGCAACCGCACGGTCCATATCATCAAGCACATCGAGCAGCGATTGCATGACGTCCCGGCCAGCAGTCTGTATCAGTTCTACCCGCTCCCGCGCATTACGCTTCCGGAAATTCTCAAACTCTGCCATCAGCCGGATGTATTTATCCTGTATTTCATCCCGCTCTGCCCTGATCACCGCCATCTCGTCTTCAGACATATCTATATCCGGGTTTGCAGTACCGGCAATACTGTCATCTGTGTTCAGCATGGTCCCCAAAGTATCTTCACCCGGTTCCGTGTTTTCGTCAGCAGATGCCATATTGTCCTTGTTTTCCTTCCCTGCCTGATCTTTATCAAATCCCTGTCCGTTCATATGTATCTTTATTGTAAAATAAATTGAATAATCCCTTCTGTAACCGGGAGCAATTACTTTGCCAGTGCTGTATTATTGACAAAATGGCACTCTAAACTAATTATCTGATGTGATGATTAGCTGATATGCTAATGCCTGACGCAAGAAATACATTAATTTATACAACAATAAAACAATTAGCAGATTAGCACATTGGCTAATCACCTAATCATCTTCACCATCTTCCACACCATACTCCGGTTCTTATGCAGAATAATATACAATTCCCGCCGCCCGCCAAAATTCCTGAAGAAACGTTCCACACCCGGGTCCATGCTTCCCTCCAGGTCAAATATCTTATGTCCCCGTTTTTTGGACGCACGCACGGCATGCCAGAGCAAGGCCGACATGGCCCGGTAGCTTTCCCCGGCGGGATTCCTGGCGCCCATCAGGTAATATCCCCGCTCATTATCCCACACATGCAGTATCAGCCCCTGGATCCGGCCATCGGCCGATTTTGCCGCCCATAGCACACCGCTGTCATGACGGACACAGGCGTCAAACAGGCGTTTAAGATCCTCGAAGCTATGGTGCTGCAGCCGGCCTTTATCTTCGAGTGTTACCTTCTGATAGCTATGCAGTAAATGCAAGGCATCCGGCTCTTCCGTTACCGTTATTTCGGCTTCGCCCGCCCGTATATTTCGGCGCAGAGACTCGCTCATATTAGCCAGCAGCTCCGCTTCGTCCTGCGCCAGGTCTATATGGAATGTCTGCCTGACCTCAGACCGGAAATCAAAAAAACGGAACAGGCCGGCCTGCTTCAGGCCCGGCGGCATGGCCAGCGACCAGACATACGGGTCGGGAAGCCGGTTGAGCAGGTCGTTGATGGTTTCATGCTCAAAACGGTCGCGGTTGCTCTCCCTGATATCGTCCGGGAAAAAGACATGCGGCCCGAGGTAAGGCGTCAGCTTCGGCGTACGTATCATCGGTATGAACAGACGCTGCTCTATGGGATAAGGCCATACCCCGGACACCTGGTGCCCCTTCATGGCGATTGCCACATCCCATTGCCCGCATACGGCATCCAGCCACCAGTCGTGCAGGAAGAGGGGAAGGTCCGTTTCCTGACGGCAAATGGCTCTGTATAGTTCCCGGGCTGTCAAATTTCGGTATGTTTAAGTTTCATGATATTTATTCCGGATCATTTGAAGTGCAACACTCTTGCCGGATGGATACGGCGAATATACAGCGTCGGGAGCCACATACAAAACACGCAGAGCGCCAATGACAATATATTGATCAGCGCTACGTGCCACCATACGATCTCGACCGGCACACGATCCATATAATAGGTTGACTCCGGCAGTGTCAGAAAACCATACTTATGCTGCAGCCAGGCCAGGCCGAGGCTCAGCAAAGTGCCGCCCAGCACACCGGTAAGGCCGATCAGCCCCGCAAGGCTCACAAAGACCAGGCGGATCTGGCGGAATGGCATACCCAGCGCCTTGAGCAGCGCCACCATCCGGGCGCGGTCCACGATCAGGATCAGCAAGGCCGCCGACAGGTTGATCACCGCCACTACCGACATGATCACGATCAATATCTTCACATTGATCTGCTGCATGTTCAGCCAGTCAAAAATATTCTGGTAAATAGAATTAATAGACTCGGTATATAGCGGCGGCATGATATACTGATCGTAAATGGCCAGCGCCACCGTATCGGCCAGGAATGGGTCGTCCAGCTCCACCTGATAGCCGTTGATGTCGTCGGCTTCCCAGTTATTGACCCGCTGCAGCAGCCGGAGGTCGCACACACCGAAGTATTGATCCACCTCATCCATGCCGGTATGGAAAACACCGGCAATTTTCAGTTTCCGCACCCTGGGGAAGCTGGCGCCCGGCTCCAGAAAATACAGCATCAGGTCACCGCCGGGATGCACATCAAGCCGGTCGGCCATCGTCTGCGAGATCAATATCTCCCGTGCATACGATGTATCTGTGAAGTCGATATTACCTCCGGAAAATCCGATCCCCCGGCTGAACCGGTAATCGGGCTGGATACCTTTCAGGCGGATGCCCTCCATCCGTCCGTTGGCCTGCACGATCGCCGGCCTGAGCGCAAAGGGCGCTACCTGCTTTACATGGGGCATACCCTGCACCTGCTGCCTGAGATATTCGTCATACTTTATCGGCGTGGCCGATATCAGAGAAGCGGGGTTGGCATTATGCGGTACGATATGCACATGTCCCCAGAAGCTGAAGAGCTTTTCGCGGATGCTTTGCTGGAACCCGGTAATGATGCCCATGGCAATGATCATCACCGCCACGCTCAACGCCGTTGCCAGCATGGCAAGCCGGATGATGAAAGACGAAAATGTGCCTTTCTGCCGGATCAGGTATCTGCGCGCTATAAAAAACGGGAGGTTCAATCAGGGATATTTAACGTATGTGCTAACCTGCCGCTAATGTAGGGAAATATCACGGATCAGGCGGATTAAAGGATTCCACGGATTAAAAATCTGTG
>JBEBVQ010000163.1:0-5686 GCA_040392625.1 Taibaiella soli
TACAGTTCTATCTTTCCGGAAGCAATCTGCTGGCGGTAAACGGCCTTTAACTTTTGCGTACGGCGCTTAATGGAAGGCTTTGTAAAAGACTGACGTCCACGCAATTGCGTAAGAATGCGGGCTTTCTCAAATTTTTTCTTATATTTTTTGAGCGCCTTGTCAATATTTTCGCAGTCTTTGGAATCTATGATCAACATATGTATTATACCTCCTTTTGGTCTTTTTTAAGGGATGGCAAAGGTAGGGATTTTTTTTATTTTTATCAAACTTTTGGCCGGTTATGGGTAATTTTGAGCAATTAGCTGATCAGCTAATTGGCTCATTAGCTAATTAATCATATATGCTTCGTTATATTGTCATAGCAATTTTTTGTATAGGCGCCTTTGCCTCCTGTAAGAAGTATAAGGATCAGCCCGGCCCGGACGATCCGAGGCTGGAGCGCCCCTATTGTAATGATCCCGAAGCAGTGAACTATAACTGGGATTTCCCCGGCAAGCCGGATAGTACGGTGTGTTATTATGCCACTGATGTACTTGCCGGCAATTATACGCTTCAGGATTCTATTTACTCATCTGAGAATGTGCTGGATACCCTGGGCATTCGTACGGTATATTTCAATATCTATCCTTTATCGCGTTTCCATATCGGTGTGGTGGGCTTATGCGGCCCCGATACTTTGTTCTTTCTCTCAGACCGGTACTATAATATAAGCGCCGACAGCCTGTTTGAATCGGGGCAGCCTTTTTGCAGTCCGCTGGATACCGTGACCGGTACCATGCGCCTCTCTCCCGGCGATACTACTTTCCTGCAACTGGACCTGACCGTATATGGCGGTGCGCTGACGGGCACACGCTATCATCGCGGAACGGCCATAAAGCAATAGCTTTGTACTCATGTTTACAGGCATCATAGAACAGACAGGCGTGATCGTGCAGGCAGTCCCGCACGGATCGGGCAGGGACTATTGGATAGAAGCGGCTATGGCGGCGGAGCTGAAGCCGGATCAGTCGGTGGCGCATAACGGTGTATGCCTGACGGTAGTAGCGATAGAGGGCAACCGCTACCGGGTCACTGCTGTTGAGGAGACCTTGGCAAAAACCACGCTTGGCGCGTGGGAAACAGGCGATGTGATCAACCTGGAGCGTTCGCTGCGCGTTGGCGACCGCCTCGACGGACATTTTGTACAGGGGCATGTGGATACAGTAGCGGTCTGTACAGACAGGGAAGCGCGTGCAGGCAGCCATATCTTCCGTTTCCGTTTTCCCGAGTGGTTTGCACCATTGGTGATCGAGAAGGGATCCATCTGTCTCAACGGCATCAGCCTCACAGTGTTTGATGTAGCTGCCGATACGTTTTCCGTCACGATCATCCCTTATACCTATGAGCATACCAACCTCCGGTTGCTGGAGCCGGGCGGATCAGTCAATATCGAATTTGATGTGCTGGGGAAATATCTGCTGCGTCAGCAATTGACAATGGATAGTTGATAATGGAAAATTATTACATCATTACTCATTGTCAATTGTCCATTATCAATTGTCCATTACTTTATACCTTTGCCGCAACTGTTTAACATTTACAATACACAATGTCTATTATTCAACCGTTTCTGCGCCTCAGCGGCCTGGAGCCGCTGGTTGTACGGCCGGAAACAAATTTTGTGAACATCGGAGAGCGGACAAACGTTACCGGCTCCAAGAAATTCGCCCGTCTTATCCGGGAAGGGAAATATGAAGAAGCGCTCTCCGTCGCCCGCCAGCAGGTGGAAGGCGGCGCCCAGGTGCTCGACATCAATATGGACGATGCGCTGCTTGATGGCGTACAGGCAATGACGACTTTTGTCAACCTGGTGCAAAGTGAGCCGGATATAGCCCGTATCCCCATCATGCTCGACTCGTCCAAATTTTCGATCATTGAAGCCGGGCTTAAATGCGTCCAGGGGAAATGTATTGTCAACTCCATATCCATGAAGGAAGGTGTGGAGCCTTTCATCGCCCAGGCCCGGATCTGTAAGCGCTACGGCGCCGCTGTGGTCGTGATGGCTTTCGATGAAACCGGGCAGGCCGATACGCTCCAGCGCCGGGTGGATATCTGCGAACGCGCTTATAAAATACTCACAGAGGAAGTAGGGTACGCTCCCCAGGATATCATTTTCGATCCCAATATTTTTGCCATCGCTACCGGGATCGAAGAGCATAACAACTATGCAGTGGATTTTATTGAAGCCACACGCATCATCAAGCAGCGGATGCCGCTCGTCAGGGTAAGCGGCGGGGTAAGTAATATTTCTTTTTCCTTCCGCGGAAATGATACGGTGCGCGAAGCGATGCACAGCGTATTCCTGCTGCACGCGATCAAGGCAGGTATGGATATGGGTATCGTCAATGCAGGCCAACTGCAGATATACGATGAAATAGAACCTAAGCTCCGTGAGCTTTGCGAGGATGTGATCTGGAACCGTAATCCCGAAGCTACCGAGCAGCTTGTTGTGTATGCGGACACCGTAAAAGCAAAAGGGAAAGAGCAGAAAAAGGATGATGCCTGGCGCGCGCTGCCGGTGGTGGAGCGCCTGAAACACGCGCTGGTAAATGGTATTACTGATTATATTGACCAGGATACGGAAGAAGCCCGGCTGCAATATGACAAGCCATTGGAGGTGATCGAAGGGCCGTTGATGGATGGGATGAATGTGGTCGGCGACCTGTTTGGCAGCGGTAAGATGTTCCTGCCACAGGTGGTGAAGAGTGCGCGGGTGATGAAAAAAAGCGTGGCTTGGCTGCTGCCGTTTATTGAAGAAGAAAAGAAAAACAATCCGCAGCCGGAGAAAGAAGGAGCGGCAAAAGTGCTGATGGCTACGGTAAAAGGCGATGTGCATGATATCGGCAAGAATATCGTTGGCGTTGTACTTGCCTGCAACGGTTATGAGATCATTGATCTGGGCGTGATGGTGCCTGCCGACAAGATCCTCGATACTGCCGAAAAAGAGAAAGTGGATATTGTAGGGCTAAGTGGCCTTATTACCCCTTCGCTTGACGAGATGGTGCATGTGGCCAAGGAGATGAAGCGGCGGAATATGAACCTTCCCCTGCTGATCGGCGGCGCTACCACATCGCGTACGCACACAGCGCTGCGCATCGCCCCGGAGTATGATCACGGAGTGGTGCATGTACTGGATGCCAGTCGCAGCGTGACCGTAGCCGGCAGCCTGCTGAATAAAGACAACCGTAGCGCATTCCTGGATACGATCAGTACCGAATATGAAAAGCTGCGGAAGGATTTTGCCGCCAAGAAAACGATCAAGCAATATATCCCGTTTGCCGAAGCGCAGCAAAACCAGATGCAGATCGCATGGGATGGCTATACGCCGCCGAAGCCTACATTTACCGGTATCCGGAGCTTCCCGGACTATGATCTGAACGAGATTCGCCGGTACATCGACTGGGGGCCGTTTTTTATCTCCTGGGAGATGCGCGGCAAATTTCCGGACATTCTGAAAGATGAGCATACAGGTCCCGAAGCCACCCGTTTATTCAACGATGCGAATGCCCTGCTCGACAAAATCATCAACGAAAAATGGCTCACGGCGAAAGGGGTGGTCGGCTTCTGGGAAGTGGAACGGACAGCGCCTGATACCATCGTGGTAAAAGACGCGGAAGGCAAGCAGCTTGCATCATTGGAATCGCTGCGGCAGCAGATCAAAAAAGCAGCGGGGCAACCCAGCTTCTCCCTGTCCGATTTTATCAAGCCCAATGCACAGGATTTCATGGGCGCTTTTGCTGTGAGTATTCATGGCATTGAGCCGCACCTGCAGCGGTTTATAGACGATCTTGACGACTACAGCAAGATCATGCTGCAGGCTATGGCCGACAGGCTGGCGGAGGCATTCGCAGAAGTGCTGCATCTCCGTACCCGGAAGGAATTCTGGGGTTATGCCAAAGACGAAAATATGAGTGTTGAAGAGTTGGTAAAGGAAACCTACCGGGGCATTCGCCCTGCACCGGGTTATCCTGCCTGCCCCGACCATACGGAGAAGTACAAGCTGTTCGACCTGCTGGATGCAACCGAACAGGCCGGGATCCAGCTTACGGAGTCGCTGGCGATGTATCCTGCTTCGTCGGTCTGCGGCTGGTATTTCAGTCATCCGCAGAGCATCTATTTCGGTGTAGGCAAGATCACACAGGATCAGTTGGAAGATTATGCAAAACGCAAAGGCATGAGCGTTGAAGAGATCACACACTGGATATCGTCCAACCTCGAAGACCGGTAATTTATGACAGACGCAATGACCAACGGACAGGAAAGATTGTCTTCCGCAGCACCCCGGCCACGGAAGCGGATTACACCGGCGCAGTGGCCGGCAGTTATGATCTCGTACCTGCTGCATCCGTTGTTTGTACCTGTCTTTCTGGTCTATGCGATCTACAAGCTGGCGCCTGTAAACTTTGCCCATGTGCCGGAGGAGATACGCTGGCGCTGGCTGGCGATGGTGGCTATCAATACATTGCTGCTGCCGCTGCTGTGCGTCCTGCTGCTGAAAGCGCTGGGCTTTATCGAGAGCATACAGATGCGCCGGCTGAAAGACCGGGTAATACCGCTCATTGCGAGTATGATCTTCTATTTCTGGGCATACCAGGTCGCGAAAGGCACCGATATGCCTTTTGTGCTGAATGTGCTGCTGCTGGGCAATTTCTGGGGCATTACCCTCGTCTTCCTGGTCAGTATCTTTTACAAAGTGAGCATGCATACTGCAGCGTCAGGGAGCATACTCGGTATCGTGATCGTGCTGATGATCATCAATCCCATTAATATGCAGTTGCCGTTATTTGCTGCGCTGCTGATCGCGGGACTTACGGGTACTGCCCGTCTGGCGCTGAATGCTCATACGCCCGCAGAGGTATGGCTGGGGTATGGCATTGGGATTGCGGTGCAGGTGGGGGCGTATCTTTATTTGAATTGAAAATTGAAAATGGAGAATTGAAAATGAACTAATTTTCCACTTTCAATTTTCAATTTTCAACTTTCATGCCCCGTTTCATTGTTTATGCCTGTCTCCTTTTCTGGAGTTTGTTATATCCGTCCTGTGTAAAAGATAACTGCGGGGATGTTGTTTGCGATAACGACGGGCTTTGTGTGGACGGGTATTGTGCCTGTCTGACGGGATATGAGGGGGCGCAGTGCGAAACCCGCTGGCATGAAAAATTTGCCGGCGCCTGGTATAATGAAGAACTGATAGCAGACAGCGCCAACGAAACCGTATCCCGCAGCTACCGCCTTGTGATCAGGGCGGAAGACTCTGCCGGGATATTCTTTGCCGACAGCCTGGCCGGGTTTGCAGTGCCGGTGATCTGTGAAATTTCGGGCCGGTACCGCTTTAATTTCCGGGTACAATCATACCACGACAGCAGCTTTTACATAGAAGGCGGGCAAGGGCTGCTGGACACCCTTACCGGGCAGGTTACCGGCGGCTATACCTACCGGTTGCACAACCAGCGGTACAGCAGCGAAATGAAATGGACACGAATGCCGTAAAAACAAGGCAAAGCGGCGAAATAAAATTTGTAAAATTCATTTTCTTATCTACTTTTGCAATCCTGTTTCGGGAAATGAAGTTCTTTTACATCATATTTTATTAGCCGCTTTAGCTCAGCTGGTAGAGCAACTGATTTGTAATCAGTAGGTCGCTGGT
>JBEBVQ010000164.1:0-5668 GCA_040392625.1 Taibaiella soli
GTTTTGATGGCTGCGGAATGTGCGCTGCCGGCGGATACGATGGCCCAGTCGTTATCGCTACCGGCCTGGACCGGGCTTTTACGGGAGAGTACGGTGCCGTCTCCCAATTGTCCGTTGCCGTTTTCGCCCCATGACCAGAGCGTTCCGTCTGTTTTGACCGCCAGTCCGTGCATTGCGCTGAAGGAAGCGGTCTTCCACTGATCCTGACTGACCGGCAGGGGCTCCGCCCTGTTGGGCGTATCGGTGCCGTCGCCGAGCTGGTTCTGAGCATTATGTCCCCAGGTCCAGAGTGTTCCGTCGTTTTTGATACCGCCGGTATGATTTGCCTGGGCAATGGCCAATGTCCAATCCGATCCCGGCACGCCTGCTTCGGGTCCGAGCTTGCCGGCGAAGCCGTTGCCCCAGGTTACAAAATACTGAGCGGGCTGGGCCGTCGTATGCTGCAGCGCAGTGAAGCAAAAAAGAAAGACCATGAATAAACTGAAGACACTCCGGCTATTCACTCTTTTCATTATGTGGTCGAACAATGTAACCTGTGGAATCATGTGCTTTGGTTTAGGTTAAGGTTATTGTTTATACATTCTGTTTCCGGTTGTGAAAATAACCATGTGCGCCGCCGCGTCCCAATGCTTGTTGTCTCAACAGCCGGAAAACCTGTCTCATGCCGCCGTTAAAATTTGATGATGAGCCGGTTGAGCATTCACAATTTGATCATTGTGAAGAATGCCGCAGAGCCATTCTGCAAAGTAATGACCGGAAAAACCGGTCATCCGGACCTGATCTGTACCTGCCGGGAAAGGAACGGGGAGAAGGTTTTACGCCCCGGGGAATCACCGGATGATGACACAGAAGACCGGAGAAGAACTGGTAGGGCGGTTAAGTATTGGGGAATCAGCCGGATTACGACGCAGAAGATCCCGAGAGGAACTGGGAGGGTGTTTTGCCCGTATATTTTTTGTAAGCGCGGTAGAAAGAGGCCCTGCTGTTGAATCCCGATTCGTATGCAACCCCTTCGACAGACAGCTCCTTTCGTTCCATCAGCAGTCGCTGCGCTTTGCGGATCCGCGCTTCGTTGATCAGGTCATAGAAGGTCTTGTTCAGCCCTTTATTAATAGCCAGCGAGACCCTGGATTCGGGAAGCTGCATCCGGGAGGAGAGCATGGAAAGGCTGATATCCGGGTTGGCAAAGGGCTCTTTTTCTTCCAGGAACTGCAGTATAAGGCTTGCCGTTTGTTCAATGCTTCCTTCGGCGACGGTGCCGGGAGCTGTTGTCTCCACGGGCGGCGGCGGTAAGGTAGCGGAATGAGCGGCCTTTTCCGAATCAGACAGGAATGCGCGGTACGTATCGGTGGTAAAAATCGAATTATGATGAAAAGAGAAATACAGTATAAAAAAGCAGATCACGGTCATCACGCAGGGGAGCACGATATATTCCACCAGGGTAGCGGGGAGGGTGGCATAGGTAACGATGGCAATGAGATTAAGCAGCCAGATCAGCGCGATAAACCGGGATATGTACCGCAGCTTTGTTTTTTCGAAGCTGGAGAGGATATTCGAAAGGCTTTGTTTGTATTTATAGATCTGGATGGCGGCCACGGTAAAGTAAAGCTGCTGCGCCAGTATGAAGATCGCATTGACCAGTTCCATCTGCACCGGGTAAGGCCCGTGCAGTATCCCCTGCAGGTAGAGCCCCTGTTCGTCTGGGGAAAGCAGGAAAGCGTATTCTATGGTGAAACAGATGACGGCAAGCAGGAAAATAAAAGTGGAAAGGAAGATAGGCTGAAGGAAGTTCAGTTTCTTCCCGATCATCAGCCGGACATATATATAGACCAGCGGCGCGAACAGACCGGCGGTTGCCTGTGCAAAGAAAAAGATATACGGCGCATGTTCCAGGTTGCCGGCGAGTATGTTTACATTGCTGATAAAATTGACGGCGGGATTCAGCAGCAGCAGCCCCAGTATTTTATTCGGTAAGGGATTTTGTTTTCTGAAAAACAGCAGGGAGAAAAAAACGATCAGGTGGATGGAGGTAATAATATTCAATAGCATCATAGGCGGGTCTCGTCATAATGGAGCAAAGTTGCTCGTCTATGCTATTTTAGATAATTTATTAAAGCAGATTTCATCAAAAATACGGGAATTTTCCGAAGTAGTAGCATGCTGCCGTTTCGGGACGCCCGGATCTGTTTATTCCATCATGGATTGCTGCCGGATCCTGCGGACAAAATACCGGCAGCTGCGCATGATACGTGAAAGCATATTCTGGTGGAGCGACAACTCAAGCTGGAAAATCAGTAAGGTTTAAATGTGCAACCGCAGTAGAAAAAGCATGGTCAAAGCAAAACAATTAAGAATACAAATTCTCAAATCCACCCTCGTATCATTTAAGATAGGAAGGGATTGATATATCTACTGTCTGCTGCCTTGGCTAAGCTGAAAAAAGTGGAACTTAATCAGGAAAACAGTCCGGAAAACGCAGTCATAAGTTGCGATTTTTTCGATTCTCCCTGTTTTCGTAATAATTTGCTAATCAGGTTTTTGTATTTTTATTTTCCAAAACAGGTATGCGCCTGCAAATCCGGGAATAAGTGAAACAGCAAAACCGAAGCGACATCAAACTCTTTGAAAGCAAACAGATACGAACCGCGTGGAATGACGCGGACGAAAAATGGTATTTCGTTGTATCTGATGTGGTACAAGTATTGACTGATACTCCCAATCCGTCCGATTACATAAAGAAAATGCGTAAACGGGATGAGGAACTTTCAAAAGGGTGGGGACAAATTGTCACCACCCTTTTGGTAGATACAGCCGGCGGTAAACAGAAGCTTAATTGTGCCCATGCACAGGGACTACTGCGCATCAATCCATCCATCCCGTCACCCAATGCGGAGCCGTTCAAACTCTGGCTGGCGCAGGTCGGCTCATTATTTACCGGAAACAAAGCAGGGGAAAGCATTGAAGGCAGGGAAAAGGAAATAGCACTTTGCGATCCGCAGCCGGCGTAATGCAATGGCCTTTGTATTACAGTCCAATTAAGACTTGTTGTTCCTAAACCTGCAAACGGTTAAAGAATTTGAAAACCGGACTAAAAAAATTATAGGGTTAATAAACCAGAACTAATTAACTTGATTATTATGAACAGTGAGATCCTGATATATCAAAATAAAGACGGCAACATAAAAATTGATGTCCGCCTGGAAGAAGAAACCGTGTGGCTTACACAGGCTCAGATTTGTGAACTTTTTCAGAAGTCAAAAGCCACAATCAGCGAGCATATTAAAAACGTATTTGATGAGGCTGAGTTGGAACCTTCGGCAACTGTTCGGAATTTCCGAACAGTTCAACAAGAAGGGAACAGAACGGTAGAACGGGAAATTGATCATTACAGTTTGGACATGATCATTTCCGTAGGCTACCGCGTAAAATCGCCGCAAGGCACACAGTTCCGGATCTGGGCGACCCAAAGACTTAAAGAATATATCATCAAAGGCTTTGCCCTGAACGATGATCGCTTTAAGTCTGGCAATTCCATGAATTATTTTGCGGAACTACAAGAGCGCATCCGGGAAATACGGATTTCGGAGCGTCTTTTTTACCAGAAGATCAAAGATATATACACTACCAGCATCGACTATGATCCCAAAGACGAAAGGACCATCGGTTTCTTTAAAGTGGTACAAAACAAGCTGCTGTGGGCAATCAGTCAGCAAACGGCAGCCGAACTGGTTTACAGGCGTGCAGATGCCAGCCAGCCGCTGCTGGGCATGCAGTCTTATGACAAGAAAGGCATTGCTATTAAGAAATCGGATGTAAGCATTGCCAAGAACTACCTGGAAGAAGATGAAATGAAACTGCTTGGCTTGCTGGCAGAACAATATCTTGCCTTTGCCGAAACCATGGCGCAGCAACATCAGCCCATGTATATGAAAGACTGGATAGAACGCCTGGATTCCATATTGCAACTCAACGGCAGGGAATTGTTAACCCATGCCGGGAAGATCAGCCATGAAATGGCGTTGAAAAAATCGGAAGCCGAATTCGAGAAATACCGCGTGGCACAAAAAGCCATTGAAAAAGAACAAAGCCTGAAAGAGATTGAGGAGGACATTAAAAAGCTGAAAAGAAAATAGCGCTTTGCAATCCGCCGCTCAATCTGGTATAAGCGTGCGCCGCTATACAAAAAACACCCTGCTGATAGCAGGATGTTTTTGTATTAACAACTGATAGCGAATGGAAACAGACTTTGAAAATGAATTGTAGTAGCGTTACTGTTAGTTAGTTTTTGCCGGACAATAAGGGTGCAATCACCCAATTATAGACATAACAGCCGGGGCATATTTTGAAGGCCGACTCCAGTATAGCGCAAAATACAAGGATCCCACCGATGATATAAGCAGCGGTATTAAGCTGAAAATAAAGTGTCAGGGAAACAGCCAGTCCGAATGCGAATCCGATGCCAGCAGCAAATTTTTTGGGGGCGGCAAAGATCCGCTGAGGTTGTATGCCTGCCGCGCCGGTTACGGCTTTCGATACGGCCGCTAACGGTGATACCCTGGGTGTGAATGCCCGTATTGCAAAATCCGCAGCCAGCAGCAATGCAGGCAAAGGCCATTGTGTGATGAGTGTAATAATGGTTACGATCACTACCTGTGCGGCCGTAATTCTTACCACATTTTCATCAACGTAGTATTTTGAAATGTCCTGATTGTTCATGGTGGCGTATGTTTTTGCATCCGGCTATTAGAGGAAGAGGCTGTCTCAGGGATTCGTCATTATCTGTAGTGATAAGTTCGGGAGAAGTGTAACGTAGCGGGGAAATCTCAATGCCTGGACAATTTATCAGGAGATTTCTCCGTTCCGCTGCGCTCCAGTCGAAATGACGACGTTATTGAAACAGCCTCTTTTCAGCTTACAGGTTAGGTTGCGGGGTTAATCTTAAATAAGACTTGATCCTTGTGTGCCCTTTCGGGAATTTGGCCGGTACATCTTCATCTTTAATGGCAGGGGAGATCACCACTTCTTCACCGTGCTTCCAGTCGGCCGGTGTGGCTACCTGGTAGTTGGCTGTCAGCTGCAGGCTGTCTATTACCCGCAGTATTTCGTTGAAGTTCCTGCCGGTGGACGCCGGATAGGTGATCGTCAGCTTGATCTTTTTGTCGGGGCCGATGATGTAAACGGAACGTACGGTGGATGTCTCGCTTGCATTGGGGTGGATCAGATCGTACAGACCGGATATTTTCCGGTCGGCGTCTGCGATAATGGGAAAGTTGACGGTCGTTTTCTGTGTTTCGTTGATGTCTTTGGTCCACTCGATGTGCTTGTCCAGGGGATCAACGCTCAGTGCGATCGCTTTCACATTGCGCTGTTCAAATTCTTCCTTAAGTTTGGCAGTGGCGCCTAATTCTGTAGTGCATACCGGCGTAAAGTCGGCGGGATGAGAAAAGAACACCCCCCAGCCGTTGCCGAGGAATTCATAGAGATTGATTTTGCCTTCTGTTGTTTCGGCTGTAAAGTCGGGCGCGATGTCCCCTAAGCGTAATGTTGCCATAACTGTTTGTGTTTTTTAGTGAATAAAAATTGATTAAAAAGACTTGTCTTATGGAGGTGCTGACCGGATTCGAACCGGTGTTCCGGCTTTTGCAGAGCCGTGCCTGAACCACTCGGC
>JBEBVQ010000165.1:0-5652 GCA_040392625.1 Taibaiella soli
TGTTTGCCTTCGGCTTGCTGAAGACCCATCTGACGCAGGCGGAGCTGGCGGAGTTCGGATTGGGATTCGGGTTTTGATCGTACTATTCCGCCATTCCGTTTTTTAACGCAATCCGGACCAGACCTGCCGTATTTTTCGCGTTCAACTTCCTCATCAGATTAAACCTGTGATTCTCCACCGTATAGAGACTAATGTGTAATTTATTAGCAATATCCTGGTTGCTGTGCTCATTCACTATGAGCTGTAGAATCTCACGTTCCCGCCGTGTTATTTTCGGCGCCGTGCTCCTGCTATATTGACGGATGCCCATCATATCCTGCATTACTTGCTCTTTTACTTCATTATCTATGTATATCTTTTCGTCATAGACCTGCTCCACCACATCGATCAGCATTTTATGATCCGTGTTGGTTTTTAGCACATAGCCCCTGCACTTGTGCATCAGCATGGCTTTAACCTGGGCGACGGATTCAACACTGGTCAGTGCAATTATTTTTACATCCGGATACTGTTTGCTGATGATCCCTGCAAGTTCGGTTCCTGTTATATCCGGCAGTTGTATGTCGAGCAGCAGAATGTCCGGCTGTTCTATGGCCAGTCCGTCAAGCAATTCCTTTCCGCTGGAATAATCGGCTATAACATGAATATGATCACAGACGCTTAAAGCATTCCGGATTCCACTAACCACCAGTCGATGATCATCACAAACGGCAAGTTTGATTGGCATAAGGTTTTATTTTTTTACATAGTAAATATCAAATTCCAGATAAATCGCAGTACCCTTTTCATCCGAATCGATATGCATTTTTCCA
The DNA here is from genome assembly GCA_040392625.1 of Taibaiella soli. Classification (GTDB taxonomy): domain Bacteria; phylum Bacteroidota; class Bacteroidia; order Chitinophagales; family Chitinophagaceae; genus JBEBVQ01. The sequence goes on from JBEBVQ010000165.1 coordinate 813, forward strand.
TTTAGTACTTTCATTCTGGCATCTATGTTTTTCAGTCCTGTCCCGGCATTGCGCGGATCTCCCTGATGTGCATAAATACCCACACCATTATCTTCCACGGAAACGTACAACTTGTCATTACCGGAAGATATTTGTATGATCATGCCGGAAGCGCGGGCGTGTTTCACCACGTTATGTATCAGTTCCTGGATCATCCTGTACAATGACAACTCAAAATCTTCCTGTAATGGAGGCAGTGCGCCAATCGCTTCAAAATCAATTTCCAGGCCTGACACCCTGGCTATTTTCCTGCAGAATTGGTCAACAGCATCCAGCAACCCGTTTTGCATTAATATTTCCGGGGTAAGGTTCTGAGCCGTTACTCTCAGCTCCTGTGTAGCATCTGCGATCTGATCCAGTATTTCCCTGAATTCTTCTTCATAAAAGGAGTTTTTGATACGGCTCACCAGCGTGCTGAAATGCAGCTTTGTTGCTGAAAGTGTACTTACAATACCGTCATGGAGCTCCCGCGCGATCCGGGCGCGTTCTTTTTCCTCACCCCGCATGATCGCCCTGAGTTCGGCAATCTCCCGCTCCTGCCGGAAGATCTCCTGGTCGCGCTGCAGCATCTGGATATGGTTGACCTGCAGTTTTTGCCGTTGCCGGTACATCCGGACAATACCAGTCAGCATTGTGATTAAAATAGCAGTGCCGGCGAAAGTCAGGTACAGCCACGTTTTATTGCGTTCCAGATCCCGTTCCTGCCGGTTCAGCTGCAGTTGCTGCTGGGCAATCGCTTTGTCTTTCTGCGCCGTCCGGAATTTCGCTTCGAGGTTATTGATATTATTTAAAACCTGTCTGCTCTCGTATTTTTCGTTGAGAAACTGAAATGTGTCTTTATGCAGAAATGCTTTCTGAAAATCTCCTTTTTCCTGATACAGGCGGGATAAAACATCGTGGGTCTTGATCAGTTCATTGTTCAGTTCAAATTTCGCCGCTTTTGCCGCTACATCTTTCAGCAACTGTTCTGCATGATCCAGTTGCCGCATATTAAAATAAGTCTTACCGATTGCCAGATCGCCGGCAGTTGCATTATACGGATTGATATAGCCGTCTATACGCTGCATTTTTTTAAAATAATACAATGCCTTATCGGGCATTTCCCTGGCCATATAGACCATCCCGATATTGTACAGGGAGTTGTATTCCATTTGTGCAATTTCCTTTTCACGGCTCAGCTTCAGCAGGTTTTCGAAATAAAACAGCGCCCTGGAATAGTCCTGCTGCAGAAAAAAAACACTGGCTTTATTGGAGAGCGCATTGCATAAAAGGCTGTTATTATGCTGTTGCTCTGCTATGATAATTGCCTTTTCCAGGTAGCTCAACGCTTCGTCATATCGTTTCATACGCGTGAGCACACCGGCAAGATTATTGTACAGGCTGCCTGCAGCCTGCCTGGCCGTATCGTACGGTAGAAGGGATATGCCCTGGTAAAAGCAATGTACGGAATGTTCCATCTGCCCCTGAACCAGGAACACCGAGCCAATACCATTATAGACCCTGGAAAGCATCCAACGATAGTCGCTATTTATATAGCTCAGCCCCAAGGCTTCCCTGAAGACAGCCAAAGCCTTATCATACTCACCGCTGTTCTTATACGCAAGCCCCAACTGATAAGCGCAATGGATGATACCATGCGCCCATTGGGCCTCTTTGCACTCCTGCAGCTTTTCCTTAAAGAATATCGCCTGCCGTTCCGGTATACCTCCTTTCCTTCCCGTAATTATTTCCTTCCATAGCGCTGCTGTGTCTATACCGTTGTATAATAGTGCTCCGCCGGTACCTCTTTCACCCAAAGGGCCGGCGCCCGACCGTACAGCACAGATAGATGACAGCGCCAAAATGACCATCACTATCCACGCAGTGCGTTTCCAATATCCATGATCATACATCTTTGGGCATTTTCGGCCATTCCAAATTAATGCATTACCGGTTGTATAGCAAATTATTGTTCCGGCCGCAGCATTGTCAGCACTATCGTACCAACGTCAAATCCCCTTTTACTTTTTTAGTATGCCTGCCGGTGCCTGTATTAAATTCAGCGATGTACATGTATGTACCCGATTCTGCCGGCACACCCTGAAAAGTACCATCCCATCCCGAGCGATAATCTGAAGCACGATATACCGCCTGGCCCCAGCGGCTGTATATAGAAAGCTGGAATTTTTCCACCGGGCAGGTTTCATCTGTGATCATCCGGAAATAATCATTCAGGCCGTCGCCATTGGGACTGAATGCCTTCGGAAAAAACGCTTCGCAATCACATACTTCTGTTTTTACCCGGATGGTATCCGAATCGGTGCATCTGTTATAGGATACACGCACACTGTACACACCTTCCTGATCAATATCCCGGTCTGTTGCGTCTCTGCCGTCATCCCACCGGATCTCGGCATGTGCTGATACATCCAGGTGTAATGACAGACCTCCGCTCCCATAGCACAATGTGGTGTCCGCACCCAGGTTTACCGCTACCGACACGACTTCCACCCGGATTGTATCCGAATGAACGCATCCATCGTAATCAATTTTAAGAATGACCGTTTCCGTTTTATCCGTTTCGAATACAGGATCTGTATATTGTCCCTGCCACAGATGACGACCTGAAATATGTGACATATCCAGCCGTAATATTTCTCCCTGGCAAAGCACGGTATCACCACCCAGTGAAAAACGGGGATCTTTTTCGCTGACATAAAAAATCCGGGATTCCCAATGACAGTCCTCCATTCGTGCATAAAAGACCTGGTAAACACCGGAGCTGCTCACCACTCTTGCCGAATCCGTAAGCCCGTCTGCCCATACCACCGGAAATGACACGCCGGCCCGCAATTCAATGTCTGCATCCGCGCATAAAAAGAGGGTATCGTACGCTATAATCACCGTATCCGGTGGCAATGCACGGGCTATGGGGTTCCCCATATTAAAATCACTTAACGTCCCCTGCGATAATCCGATCGCATTTACCTTGTGATTACACGCCGTGCCGGCCGCATCCGGCATTTCCACAACACTGATGCTGTCGCTGCTGTTAAATCCCGGCATATAAATTTTACCATCCGGTCCGCGTCTCAACTGTTTGGAAATATAAGTTTCTCCAAGAAATGTCTTTGTAGCCCTTATGCCTGCCATACCTCCGGCGGCGTTCAGATCAAACTGGCACAAAAAATAACGGTTGCCACCCAATTGCTCATTCCATACGGAAGTAACATAGACCTTGCTGTTGTCTGCAGAAAAGCAAATCCCCGCATGGGTAGAACGGCCGGCAGTCGAGTGTACCATACTATCTAATATCTGACCTCCGGATACTGTTCCCTGGCCCGGGTCAAAATCATGCAATTCCGAATAATTAGCTCTTGTGCTGTTGTAACCGATCCGGCTCCTGTCGGGCGATACGCTCATTTGCCCAAGCAGGTGCCATTCGTTACGTTGCCCGTTCAATTTCGTTCCGTGTACACCGCTATAAGAACGTACCGGCTTCATGTTGACTCCCGCACGGGTTATTTCATAGGCTTTGAACATGTTGGTATCCCGGTCATGCACCACCAGCCATACATTACAGTCGTTTCCCGGGATTGCGATCATCTTTTCTGTCAGGTTAAAGTCTATCGCAATCCATTTGCTGCCAGGCGCCACATCACCCAAACCGTTATCCAGCGACATGTCTATAATGCTATAAAACAACCTTCCTCCATAGGAAGCATAAGAAGGGTTGTTCGAATAGAAATCCGACTGTGTAAGAGAAAATACATAGTAAAGGCTGTCTGAGCTTATAGCAGGGATAATAACCGTACCCTGGTAGGTGCTCTCCGTGACACCCGTGCCATTGGTCAGGGGGTGCAGCGGCTGTGCATTGTTCATCCGCACATGGTTCCGGTTCCACACGCTGCTGCCATCTGTGTAAAACAGCAGATTGCCCTGCGCATCACAGACAGACGCAGCAGCCTCCTTATTACCATTACCGATAGCAGAAACAACAGGAGCAGGCGACCCCGGATTAAAATCCAGGCCCGCCTTGTCTCCGAATATCCATATATTGTTTTCGCGCTGGGCTGCTACATCTATGGCACTCAGACAATAGCCCAGAAAGAGGACGCATATGAATATCTTTTTCTTCATACACTTGATCAAGCTATAAAACCAGGTTACTGTCGGATCAATTTTCCGGTATGTATTGGCATGCCCTGGTCATCCATAATTCTGAAAAGGTAAAGCCCTGCTGGTAATGCATGGAGAGGCAACGCATGCTTACCCATATTACCGGAATGCCGGAGTAGCACCTTGCCGGTCAGGCCGGATATTTCCAGACTGAATGCTGTGACTGCATCTACAGCCAGTACATCATGGACCGGATTCGGATAGATTTTCACTAAAGGATCGTGATGCTCAAACACAGGCACAGAAGATGTGGGCAGGGTAACGCTTTCTACCGGTGATATGCCGGTGCACCCGTTACTATCCGTAACAGATACGCTGTAATCCCCGTCCTCAACGGCAGTCCAGGAATCCGCGTCTGCACCGTCAACAGGATTTCCGTTCAGCATCCAGCGATAGCTTACATATCCTGCCGGCGCCTGAAGCTCTGCCTCATCGCGTACGATCTGCGGCTCCGGCAAGGGATGCACGGTAATTACAGCTGTATCAGAGCGCGAATCGCATCCTATAGCACCGGGAACCGACACGATTACACTCCACAAGCCGGATTGATCTATTTCAATAAATGCGGAGTCACTGTCACTTACTGTATCCTGACCATGCTGCCAGAAAAACAGGAGATCCGGATCTGAGACAAGTGCTTCGA
>JBEBVQ010000166.1:0-5647 GCA_040392625.1 Taibaiella soli
GTACCAGGTTACGGGATCCACAGGCGGGGCGATGTCTTTGCCAGTGATCAGCTTGGCCAGCGGCGACCATACCGGTATTGAGGTGCTGATGATGATCTGCAGGGCCGACAGCAGCAATACGAATGAACCGATGAACATCCAGAATTCACGCGAAGAAATTTCCTCTTCGGTTTTCACTCGCGGCAGCTTCTTCCACCGCGCCGCCAGCAGTCCGATGCCCAGCCCCAGCAATAAGACGATCACCGCCAGCAGGTGCCAGGTAAGCGATTTTCCTTCACCGGTGAAAGAGTGTACAGAAGTATCTCCCAGCACGCCGGTACGGGTAAGGAATGTGGAATACCAGATCAGCACATAAGTGACGATAAAAAGGATAAGCGTAGTGATCAGTGTGCGGCCGGTGGCGTTGAATACAATGAGCGTGTGTAATGCGGCGATCAGTGTGAGCCAGGGGACGAGCGAGGCATTCTCTACCGGATCCCATGCCCAGTAGCCGCCGAAGGTGAGCGATTCGTAGGCCCACGCGCCGCCCATCATGATGCCCGTGCCCAAGGTCGCTCCGGCAAATAACGACCAGTTGCGTGCGGGCTTGATCCACGACTGGTAATCGCCTTTCCAAAGAGCGGCAATGGTATAGGCAAATGGAATGAGTGTGGAGGCAAAGCCGAGGAACAATACCGGCGGATGGATCTGCATCCAGTAATTCTGGAGCAGTGGGTTCAGCCCGTTGCCGTCTTCAATAAACTGCAGGTAGTTGGCCTGGGCAAATATCGGCGCATCCTGCATCTGGTGACGCAGGAGGATGAACGGCGTGCTTCCGATTTTGATATCGGGACCGAGATAGAAGCCGAGCAGCATGGTGGCCAGGCAGGCTTCTACGATCGCAATGACGGTCATCACCCGGCTCTCCAGCTTGCCGCCGGTAGCCATCACAACAACGCCAAGTACCGAATGCCAGATGCTCCAAAGGAGGAAGCTGCCTTCCTGTCCTTCCCAAAAGCAGGAGAGCAGGTACTTCATCGGCAGCGATTTGGAGGAATGCTGCCAGGCGTAATTATACTCAAACAGGTGGCTGGTGATGATATAGTACAGCGTGAAGAATACGCCCGCTACGGCTATCCCGTGTATCGCAAAACCGTAGCGCCCCATCAGCTTCCAGGTGTGGCTACTGTGGCTGTCGCTCAGTTCGGTTTGTGCCGAGCGGAGGTAGCTGAAGGCGCTGAAGAGGGCGGCTACAAACGAAAGGATTGCAAAAAAATGACCCAGTTGCCCGGGTCGAAGCTGTTCGCCAATGTATTGAATATCCAATGTTTATCGATTTGTGTGTTGGTAGTCGCTAACTAAAAAATATCCTGCTGTATCACGGGTAAATTATCATTCATCCCTGTAATCCGGGCGAATAATTATTCGCCCCTACAACCCTTATCCCTGATAATCCGTCGCTTCCGCTATCTGGTCGTTCGTGTATTTCGACGGACATTTCATCTGGATCTTGGAACAATAGAATACGCCGTCCTGCATATATCCGGTCATGACCACATTCTCAGACCTTTCGATATCGGTAGGTTTTGCCCCGTTAAAGACCACCTTGTGTACATTATCGGCTTTGTCTTTCACGTAAAAGCTGAAGTAATTCGGATCTTTGAGGGGATCGTATTGCATCTCACGATCTGTCTCGAGATAGCCGATCACGTGGTATTTTTTGCCGGGTTCTTTGGCTGCCGAGGCAAAGGTTTCGTAGGTGCTGAATTCACCAAAGCTCATGACGATGACGGAGATTGCGGCAGCCACCAGCACCAGGAGAACGATATGCGTTTTTTTCATGTCAGTTTACATTTACAGGCAGGGGATAACCTGCATTAAGGCTGTATTTGTATGGTACGATAGCAAAGTTACGACATAAACTATTCCAACCGCCGGAGCGGGCAATATTTACATTTTATTCAGAAATAGACGAGGCTTTGTCTTCCGGGAATGGAGAATAGTCTAAAATGGATTGAGGGATTTCACGGATTGCGTTTAATGTGACAGATGTGTTGCATGTGGGAATGTGATAACACATTCAACACATTTTTATGATAGTTTTTTCTTTTCAGAGACTTTCAGCACCGTACTCAATCCATTTTTGTTGAAAATCAAGCGTTTCAACCTTCCCGTCAGATACTTTTAATACTGTTGTTTCAATTGCATTTGTCGTGCCATTGTGATACAGCCGTGTAAACTTATAATCGTTGATCCCATCTTTATTATAGTCAGTAATTTCAATTTCCGGTGCAGTAATGTTAAGCTCCGTCTTCAGGTTAGTCGGGATTAATTTTCCTTTGTCAAGGTCATACAATGCGTAAAGATTGAAGTCGAAATCATTGTCTGAAAATTCTTTTTTCAGATTGTCGTAGAATAAAACTTTGCTGTTGACGGCCCCTGTCGGATAATGTTTAAGCAGCACTATATAAATTGTCTGTAAGCTGTCGTACAGACGAATAGCGCTTATATAAGCGTCCATATATGTTTGAACGCTGTCATAAAAATCAATGTCTTTTGTATATGCGTTAATTACCTGGTCTATTTTGGAGACGATATCATCATTTAATAGCGCTGTGTCTTCAAAATTTAATTCTTCAAGCCGTAATGGGAATTTTGCATCAATGACTGATATTATATATGAACGATCATTTTTTGAATTTCATTATTGTTTAAGTTAGCATTATTCGTTTGATTGCCGGAGCAGCCAAAAAAAAATGCCGGAATAAATATTATAATGAATATTCGCATTGTTTGTTTTTTTGTATATAAATATACCAACCATTTTCCAATATAGACACTTTTTTCAAGTCTCAACTCCGTAATATTGCACCTATGAGATGGCCTTTCCGGAGAAAGAAGAAGAAGATTGGAATCGCATTGTCAGGGGGCGGTACGCGCAGCATCGGCCATATCGGCGCCCTGAAAGCCCTTGAGGAATACGGACTGAAGCCTACAATATTATCGGGTACCAGCGCCGGCGCTATTGTGGCGGCATTCTATGCGGCTGGATACACGCCGGATGAAATGCTGGACATCGTTGCGAGAAATAATTTCTTCACACGCTCCTCCATCCGTTTACGGGTGCCGGGCCTGTTCCGCACGGAATTCCTGGAGCGGCTCTTTCAGGAGCATTTCCCGGAGGATGATATAGCCGCGCTCAGGCTGCCGCTGTATATTGCCGCTACCGATCTGGGAGAGGGCAGCATACATTACTTCAGCAAAGGTTCGCTGAGCAGGGCGCTGCTGGCATCGTCGAGCATCCCTTTCATCTTCCCGCAAATGACCGACGGAGAGCAGTCGTACATCGACGGTGGTATTCTGAACAATATGCCTATAGAACCGCTGAGGGGGAAATGCGATATGCTGATCGGTGTACACGTGAACGCCCCCGGTCAGACGGATCCGAGCCAGATGGGTGTCCGGAAATTATTCGATCGCGTGGTGCATCTTGCCATCGGCAGCCATGTGTACGGCAAGGCCGGACTCTGCGACTTGTTTATTGACCCGCCGGGCATGACCCGCTTCAGCATGTTCGATAAAAAGGATTTTGCCGTCATCTTTCAATATGTATATGAATACACCGTAGCGTTGCTGGAAGAGCGGGGATACGGGCGAAAGGTACCGCCGGCCACTGAGGGATAAAATCCCGCTCCGCGAAACTTTATTATCTTGCGTCCATGAATATTGCACTCATCGGATATGGTAAAATGGGGCAGGCGATAGAGCAGATTGCCCTCGAACGCGGACATAATGTACCCCTGAAAATCAACTCCCGGAACCTGGATCTTTTTACACCTGCCAACCTGCAGCAGTGCGATGTGGCGATAGAATTTACCCGTCCGGATGATGCGGAGGGCAATGTGCTGAAATGCCTGCAGACAGGTGTGCCGGTAATATGCGGCACCACCGGCTGGAACGACCGGCTGGATGCAGCTCATGCGGCTGCACAGCAAAACAATACAGCGTTCCTGCAGGCCTCCAACTTCAGTGTCGGTGTGAATATTTTCTTTGAGGTCAATAAGCTGCTGGCTGCGCTGATGAACGACCAGCCGGATTATGACGTGACTATGGAAGAAACCCACCATACGCAGAAGAAGGATGCGCCCAGCGGTACGGCGATTACGCTGGCAGAACAGATACTGGCTAAGCTCTCCCGAAAAACCCGGTGGCAGGAGGGATCATCTGACAGTAACCCGGAAATACTGACCATTCTTGCCCATCGTGAGGAGCACGTTCCCGGCACACACGTGGTACGCTATCATTCTCCGATTGACGATATAGAAATAAAGCATACCGCGCACAACCGGAAAGGTTTCGCCCTCGGCGCTGTGCTGGCGGCAGAGTTTATCGCAGGTAAGAAAGGGTCTTTTACGATGCAGGATGTGCTGGGGATAAAGATTGTTTAGGATGTCTGATCACGGATTTATCCGGATTATAGGATTCCGCGGATTTCAATCTGTGTCATCTGTGTAATCCTGATAAATCCGTGATTCAGACCATTTGCACGATACGCTCCGCACCCTTACTTCAAATGCTGGTCAAAATAATCCGTAACCTTTTGCATCAGGTGTATCCGGTCTTTGCCACGTACATTGTGCGGATGGCCGGGATATACAAAATAATCAACCTGTACACCTTCGTCAATAAACCGCTTCAGCAACGACAGGGAATGCTGCCAGACCACCACATCGTCATCCGTGCCATGTATCAATAACAGATTGCCCTGCAGGTTTTTTACCTTATCACCCAATGCCGAACGGGTGTAGCCCTCCGGGTTGTTCTGCGGCGTACCCATATACCGCTCGGTGTACATTACCTCGTACATCCGCCAGTCCGTGACCGGTCCGCCGGCCACACCCGCTTTGAATACGCCGGGATGGCGCAGCATCATGCTCGTGGTCATGAACCCGCCGTAGCTCCAGCCGTGGATGCCCATCCTGCCGGTATCGGCATAGCCCAGCGATGCCAGGTATGCTACGCCCTGCAACTGATCGGCAAGTTCCGCATCGCCCAGATGTCTGTGGATAGTTTGCTCGAAAGCCAGTCCGCGATTGGCGCTGCCGCGCCCGTCCATTGAGAATACCAGGTATCCTTTCTGTGCCATGTATTCATACCAGAGATTACCGCTCGCGGGAAACTGGTTCTTAATCAGTTGTGCATGCGGGCCGTTATAGAGATACACGATCACCGGGTATTTCTTCGTGCTGTCAAAACCCGTGGGCAATACCAACCGTCCGTACAGCAGTGTGCTGTCATCGGCATACAGTGTGACATTCCTCACTTCAGGACGGTCGTAATCCGAAAGCGTATTGGGGGATTCCAGCAGTACACGGCGGGTACGTCCGTTTGTGCTCCGTATCGTACTTGTGCGCGGTACATCCGCATTGCTGTACACATCCAACAGATACTTGCCATCGCCGGATGCCTGTACCTGATGCACACCGGGTTCGGTATCGAAGCGTCGTGTTTTCCCATTATTCCAATTCACCGCATAGCTGTGCTTTTCGAGCGGCGATTCCTGTGCAGATGTATAGATCACCTCTTTGGCTTTCGGATTAAAGCCGATTAATTCATTGACAATCCAATTGCCTTTGGTAAGTTGGCGGATCAACTTTCCGTCTGTCTG
>JBEBVQ010000167.1:0-5647 GCA_040392625.1 Taibaiella soli
AGGAGTCCATGCTTACCGGCATAGAGGCTACCGGCACATTGCGCACGGCAAAGCACGCCTGGCACGGCGGCATCAGCGGACTGCGCAACAGCCATTACCAATACGGTTATGATCATGCTGCCATGCCGGGCTATACGCCGCCACAGCAGGTACTGACGGGCGTACGGGTTCAGGCAGGAACCGAAAATACAACGGAGAACGAATGGGGCATCCGCTACCAGCCACAGATCAGCGCGTCTTATTTTAGCGGCAGCCGGATCGACGGCGAGCAGCAGATTGCAGTGCAGGCGCCTTTCTCCAAAGATATAGATAGCAGCATCCGTGTGCATATCGGTATTTCAGGAAGCTATACCGGCCTGCAGATCGCCGGTACCAGCGCCGGTGCCGGCATGTTTGCACTACATCCGGGCGTATCATTCCGCAGGGATTTTTTCAGAGGGCATATCTACATCAGCCCCACCATCGGTAATGGCGGCAATGCATACATATTGCCAGACATCATGGCTTCCGCACAGGTCAGCCGGTTTACTATCAAAGGCGGATGGAAAGCATTGCTGCATCAGAACAGTTATGAACGCTTCTTCCTGCGGAATCCGTTCATTTCACCGGCGGGGATCAACATGTTGGTCTCCCAATACCGGACAGACGAAGTGTATGGCGATGCCCAAAGCAATATCGGCAATAACATCCTGGTATCCGGCCGTGTGAGCTGGTGGCAGTTCCGGAACATGCCGCTGTTTATAAATGCCCCCGGCGACCGGAAACAATTCGACATCATCACTGATCCGAAGATCAATGCGATTTCATTGCAGGCCAATGTTCGCTACCAGGTGGCGCGGACTTTCGCATTGGGTCTGAGCGGCTCCTGGTTTAATTATTACAACAGCACCGTTACGCATGTATGGCATGAACCGGGCATGCAATTGAAGGCGGATTTCCAGTACCGCCCCTTACCCGACCTGACAATAACGGCGTACATGATGGCGGTCGACCAGATCTATGCAACCGATATTACCGGCAGGGCTGTGAAGCTGAAAGCGATCATGGATCTGGGATGCGGTGCAGAATATAATATCATTCCGCGGCTGTCAGTATTCCTGAACATCAACAACCTGCTGAATAACAGCTATCAGCGCTGGCATTACTACCCTGCTTACGGGTTTAATATATATGGCGGACTGCGGCTTAAATTTTAAACGGCTCACTAAATTTCCCCGAATTCAGGTGTAATGTTTTAATTTACATCCCAATTCAGAACCGATCACATGGATATTACGCGCTACATTGGACTCTTTCTACTGAAAAACAAATTTTGCTACATACACGGGCTGGGCAATCTTGCTTTAAAGAAAAGGCCTGCCGCGCCCGACGGCGAAATGCTGAAAGGCCCGGAATATGAAGTGCAGCTTACTCCTACCGGTTCGATTGATGATAACCTCGCCAATTTTATCGCGGTCAATGAGCAGATCAGTATTGCCAAAGCATCCAATGCACTGCGTGATTTCAGTATTCATGCCCGCGCAGAATTGCTGGAAGGCAGGGAAGTGATCATCCCGGCATTGGGCCGGTTTGTACAAAAGGATAACCAGATCCGGTTCATCACAGATCCGCATCTGCAATATGCACCGCCGGCCATCCCTACCGTAAAAATGGCTAAAAGGACGGAAGAACAGGAAGAGAAAAAAGGCGCTCCGCTCCAGGCCAACCAGGACGTGCACCGGGCCAAATCTGCCAACCGTACCAAAATATTTATCTGGATATTGATCCTGGCAATCGTAACTGCCGGCATTATCTTCGGTATCAAATTCATCACGGAGCAAGCCTCTGTCAATGAGCCTGTCCCTGAAATCTATACCGCTCCGCAAATCATGGAACCTGAGCCGATATCATCTTACCCACTGCCGGATACAGCCGCAGCAGATCAGCCGGTAACTACGGATGAAATATCCGGCGACGCAGGTGCGCCGGTAAGCGCTGCCGGTAATCAGCTCTCATACGAGGTGGTTATTAATGAGTATGATAATTTTCAGCGGGCCGATAAAAGGGAAAAACAATTAACCAGTTTCGGTAATAACGTGCGGATGAGAACGAAAGACTCGTTAACGTTCTACATCGTAATGCCCATGACCACTCCCGCTGCCGACACTGCCCATGTAATGGACTCACTGCGCAGGCTTTTTAATCCACAGGGTGTATTGCATATCTACCGGTAAAGACATTAACGCCCTTCCTGCTGTGCCAGTGCTTCCAGCACATGGAAAACAGCCGGGCATACGGTTGCATTTTTCAGAGTCAGGTTCACGCGCTTCAGCAAGACGTCTTCGTCGGTATAGGGATACCGGCGGCAATCACTTGGGCGGTCTTCGTAGATGCTGCATGTATTATCTGCATTGAGGAACGGACAGGGCGAGCTTTTAACCACATAGTCGCCGTCTTCATCGAGCCGTAGGTACTCTGCTACAAGCGTGCCCTCACGGACGCCCAATCGCCGGGCAATACGCCGGATGTCGGGCTGCTTGAAGCGGGGCGAATAATTACGGCAACAATTGGCGCAATCAAGACAGTCGATACGGCTGAATGCTGCTTCATGAAGACCGGGTAATGCCTTGAGCATCTGGTTGCGGTTTCCTTTCTTCAGCATCCGGTCGTACACCTTGCGCCGCTCATGCGCCTGGCGCTGCCAGTGGGCGGATGGTTCATATGTCTTACCTGGGCCGGTGCTCATAACGATGATCTTAATTAGCCAATGTGATCATTAGCCAATTAGCTAATGATTTCTCGCGACAGACATTAGCTAATCAGCACATCAGCTAATTGGCTAATGAATTAAAAAAGCCAGCCTGAGAACAGGCCAGCCCCTATAAACCCTATCACCATGAAAACGACTTAATATAACGTCAAATATCAGAATTGCTAACGCCAAATAGCAAATTTAGCGAACGGTTTGGTAAAAACAAGAGGATTCTGGTTTAATAACAAACGGGCAACAAATTATTTGACATATATCAATAAAGCCGGGCAAGGAGTTTTTCTTTGGAAGGATATGATACCTTGTATTGTTTTACTTCATGCGATGGCGGCTCCAGGGCCGCCATGACAGGACTTTATAATGGCAGATTAAGCCTCCTTAGCACCTGTCATGCCGGACTCCGATCCGGCATCGCCTGAACAAACCATAACGTCTTTCAAGCATAAGGTACCGTCAGACGATAGCGGATCAGTCCGCTATGACAGGACTTTTTTCAGGCGTGCTACAATTGCATGGCATTCATGATCCGCTCCAGGTCTTCATCATTGTAAAACTCGATCAGGATGGCGCCCTTGCCGTTCTTCTTCCGGTCGAGCTTTACGCGGGTGGAGAAATGAGAGGCCATAGAATCTTCAATGCGCTTGTAGGCCGGCGGCAACTGCGACGCAACATCACGTGTGCTGGTTTTCCCGGTTTCCTTTTCGGCCAGCATCTGCTTGACCAATTGCTCTACCTGTCGTACGGAGAGCCCCTTTTGCTGTACCTCGCGAAAAACGTACAATTGCTGGTCGATCTGGCCGAGGCCGCTAATGGCACGGGCATGTCCCATGGTCAGGGAGCCGTCGCGCAATGCTTTCTGGATGTCGGGCGGGAGCTTCAGCAAGCGCAGATAGTTGGCAACGGTACTCCGTTCCTTTTTCATCCGTTCGGCCACCTGCTCTTGGGTGAGGTCGCATTCGTCCATCAGCCGGCGGTAGCTAAGGGCAATTTCTATAGCGTTCAGGTTTTCGCGCTGCAGGTTTTCGAGCAGCGCCATTTCCAGTAATTGCTGGTCGTCTGCAGTACGGACGTACGCGGGAATATCCTTCAGACCTGCCATTTTGGAGGCACGCCAGCGGCGCTCTCCGGAGATAAGTTGATATTTATTGCCGACCCGGATGACCGTTACGGGCTGGATGATATCATGCAGCTTGATGCTATCCGCCAGTTCCTGCAATGCCTGTTCATCAAAATCACGGCGCGGCTGCTTGGGGTTGACGCTGATCTGATCCACCGGGATCCGGCTGATGGTTCCGGATGGATTCTGCCCGGACACCGCCGGTGGCACGCCTTCTGTTTTACCCAGGTCTTCATCAATGGTATTCAGCAAAGCCCGGATACCTTTTCCCAAAGCCTGCTTCTTATTGGTCTGTGCCATGCTCGTCTGTTTCAAAGATTTTGTCCTCATTTTTGATCCGCGTCATATCGTTCTTTTGCAGGATCTCTTTGGCCAAATTAAGGTAGTTGACAGCGCCGGTGCTGTCGGCATCATACATCAGCGCCGGCTTGCCGAAGCTGGGCGCTTCTCCCAGCTTGGTATTACGGTGAATGATGGTATTGAACACCAGGTCGCCGAAGTGGTTTTTGATCTCCTCTACTACCTGATTGCTCAGCCGGAGGCGGCCGTCATACATGGTCATCAGGATGCCTTCTATCTGCAGATTGGCATTGATCCTTGTCTGCACGATCTTGATCGTGTTCAGCAGCTTGCCCAGTCCTTCAAGCGCGAAGTATTCGCACTGCACGGGGATGGCCACGCTGTCGGCGGCCGTCAGGGCATTTACCGTGATCAGAACAATCGATAATAATGAAATCGTACTGGTCGCGCACTTCTTCCAGCGCATTGCGGAGGATATGCTCGCGGTTGGGCTGGTTGATCAGTTCAATTTCCGCACCGACGAGATCCAGGTGAGAGGGCAGCAGGAAAAGGTTCGGGGTTTCCGTTTCGAGCACGATTTGGCTGACCGGAGTTTCATTTACCATCGCATCATAGAGGCTCAATTGAATATTTTTCAGGTCGAAGCCGTTTCCCGTAGTGCTGTTGGCCTGGGGATCTCCGTCTATCAGCAAGGTTTTATATTCCAGTACAGCCAGACTGGCTGCAAGGTTGATGGCTGAAGTGGTCTTCCCTACTCCCCCTTTCTGGTTGGCAATTGCAATTACTTTTGACATATATCACATCCAATTTGAAAATTTGAAAATGCGACAATTTGAAAATGAGTTAACATAGACATTTCCAAATTTTTAAATTTTCAAATTAAACTATTACTACAACGTTACTGTTTCGCCGATGCCGGGCAGGATCAGTTCCTTACCGGCTTTCCGGAAAGTTTCCCGCGCTGCGTCGTGGTCGATTTTTATATAGCCGAAGGTATCGAAATGAACACCCACAACCTTATTACATTTAATAAAACCGGAAGCCGTCACAGCATCGTCCACATCCATGGTGAAGTTTCCGCCAACGGGCATGATGGCAAAATCGGGCTTTGCATAATGCGGCACGAGTTGCATATCCATCATCAGGCAGGTATCGCCGCTGTAATAAAAGTTGCCATCGGTGGTGCTGATCACAAATCCTCCTGGATTGGCGCCGTAGCTGCCGTCGGGCAGCGCACTGCTATGCCAGGCGGGGACGAAACTTACCCGCCCGAAATCGAACCGGAAAGAGCCGAAATTCATGCCGTGCACATTGCTGTAGCCTTGGTTCTTCACCCATTCCATCACCTCAAAGGCGCCAATAACGAGCGCGCCGGTATTGCGGGCAATCGCAAGCAGGTCGCCGACATGGTCGCCATGCCCGTGGGAAACGAGGATATAATCTGCCTCTATACTATTGATATCTATATCCTTAGCCAGCTC
>JBEBVQ010000168.1:0-5613 GCA_040392625.1 Taibaiella soli
TAACACCAACAATTTCCATCCGAAAAAATAATGGCGACACCCTTTGCTCGGGCGTCAGCGCCAGTTTCACGGCTGTCCATGAGCATGGAGGAGCGCCTTCCTTCCAATGGTTGCTGAACGGTCAACCCACAGCTACAACCAGCACCTACTACGTCAGCACTATGAGCGACGGGGACATGATCTCAGTGGTACTGACCAGCACGCTCGGATGTGTAACGAAAACAGCGGACACCAGTGAAACCGTTCAGCTCACTGTTCGCAATGCATATCTGCCGGAAGTCACCGTTGCTTTTTCTCCGTCCGATACTGTCTGTGCAGGCACCCCCATCATCTTTAATGCAACATCATCCTATGGCGGCACTTCCCCTACTTACCAATGGAGAAGGAACAACAGCGTAGTAGGCAACAACAGCACTACCTATACTCTCAATTCGCCTGCAAATAATGATGTCATTACCTGTATCCTGACCAGTAATCTGGCGTGTGCTACGCCCAACCGTGATACCAGCATTCCGGTAAAACTCACCGTACGGGCAATGACACAACCCAACATATCAATCAGTGCCCACCCGGGCACCTCCGTCTGCGACAGCACACCCGTCACATTCTCCGCCACCCCCACAAACGGAGGGAATAATCCACAATATCAATGGAAAAAAAACGGGGTAGATGTAGGTACTAATAATAATATTTACGTGGACTCCGTCTTCACTACCGGCGACAAGATCACCTGTGTGCTTGTCAGCGATTATCCTTGCCTTACTTATACTACCCGTACCAGCAATACGCTTACAATGAATATCACACCCAAAAACTACCCGTCGATCTTCATTCGAAACAACAGGAACAGCGATACATTATGCACTTGGGAGTCATACAATTTCAATGCCGTAGTAACGGATAACGGATCGTCCTACAGCAGAAAGTATGTATGGAAAAGGAACGGCGCTATCGTTGGCAATAACAGCAACACATATACTCCATATGGAGCAGTACAGCACGGCGATACCATTACCTGTGAACTGACCAGCGGAGGAAGCTGCACACCGAATCCTACCGTAATCAGCAATATGATTATTGTGATCTTGCACGGGCAGGACACGGCACGGGGCATTATCACAGCAAGCCCCGACTCAGAGGTTTGTCCGGGAACACCCATAACTTATAAAGTACAACCCATAAACGGCGGCAGCGCACCACAATACAGGTGGTACTGGAATGGACAGGCAACCATCTATACCGACACAACCCTGACAATAAACGTACCGGCCAATGGAGACAGGGTCTATTGCCGTATCACAAGTAACCAGAGATGTATATGGTATAACGATAATAGCAACGAAATTGTAACAAAAATACACGCAACGAACCAGCCCACAGTATCTGTCACCGCCCAGCCGGGGAATACGGTTTGCACCGGCACCCCGGTAACCCTGAATGCAAGGATGAATAATAGTAAAGCCCCGTCTTACCAATGGCAAAAAAACGGTGTAAATATTCCAGGTGCAAACAGCGCTGCATACATCGAGCAAAATCCGGTTAATAACGACTTTTTCATTTGCACTGTTACCGATAGCTTACCCTGTGTGGGCAACACATCGCGTACCGGCGACATACGCTTACAGGTAGAGCAACCGGTTGTTCCCTCGGTCTCTGTCAACGTACAACCCGGCAACCTGATTACTGAAGGTCAGGAGGTCACTTTTACCGCTACTCCGGTCAATGGAGGGGGCATACCTGCCTACTTATGGAAGAAAAACGGAGTTAATACAGGCGTATATAATGCTGTATTCCGGACGAGTACGTTAGCCAACAATGACGAAATCTATGTAGAAATGCATAGCGTTCATATGTGTGCCAATCCGGCAACTGTTGAAAGCAACCGGATCAAAATGACTGTAACTACCGTATCGGTCGGGGATACAGAACATGCATGGGGTAATGTGAGCATATACCCCAACCCAGCTCAGGGAGCCTTCACAGTAGAAGGTTCCGATGTAACCGAACCGGATGTAAAAATGATTACACTACATGTTCGTACCTTAACGGGCCAAATCGTTCATACAGCAGAAATTCCGATCAAAGCAAAGAAATTTTCACATCAGGTCAACTTACCCGAGTCTGTTACCAATGGCATATATATCATATGGCTGCAGGATAAGCATCGTAAGGTGATCAGTCGAATATATATAAATCGATAAAAAAAGGCAGCTTTTACAAGCTGCCCTTTGTGATTCGGCTGGGACTCGAACCCAGGGCCCATACATTAAAAGTGTATTGCTCTACCAACTGAGCTACCGAATCAACCAACGCCCTTTCGAACGGGATGCAAAGATAGGCAAAACGACTTCTTTGCAAAATGTTTTTCCGTTTTTTCCCGAATTTTTTGAAGTGTAATAAGTGTATCAGGCACTGCTTGCGGGGAATTTCAGCATTTTCCATACACCGAATATCGCTTCGCGGATAATGCCCTTGCTCATTTTGGAAACACCTTCCTTACGATCCACAAACGTTATCGGTACTTCCTTAAGCCGGAAGCCGGATTTCCATGCCCGGTACTTCATCTCGATCTGGAATGCATACCCGATGAACTGCACTTCCCGCAGGGGAAGCGATTCCAGGACTTTCCTTTTGTAGCAGACAAAACCGGCAGTGGGATCATGCACCGGCATCCGTGTGATCATCCGGGTGTAAAATGCGCCGCCTTTGGAAATAAAAATCCGGTTCCACGGCCAGTTGACTACCCTGCCGCCCTGCACATACCGCGATCCTATTACTACATCCGCACCTTCCATACCGGCTGCATGCAGCCGCAGCAGATCATCGGGATTATGAGAGAAGTCGGCATCCATCTCAAAGATGTATTCGTAGTCCCTTTCCAGCGCCCAGCGAAAGCCATAAATATAAGCCGTGCCAAGACCTGATTTTTCGCTGCGCTCGGCCAGGTAAAGTTGCCCCTGCAGTTCAATCTGCAAAGTTTTCACAATACCGGCAGTGCCGTCGGGTGAACCGTCATCAACGATCAGCACATGAAAGTCTCCGGGAAGCGCGCATACTTTACGTATGATCTTCTCAATATTTTCCTTTTCGTTGTAGGTAGGTATGATGACGAGCTTGTCCAAACCGGGCAAAAAATTATAAGCGGCAAAATACTAAAGTACCATGACATTCATTCAAAAGGGGCTTAATTTTATTCCTATAAAGGTATAAATTATACCCTGGGTCACGCTTTCAGGTTGCGCAGTTTCATCCGGTTGAGTATTTCCGATATTTTCTGCTTGGTATGCAGCGCAAAATCCGCCTGCATCATCCAGTCGTAGTACTGCGGCTCCTGGCTAAACACTTCTTCTACCCTGCGCCCCTTGTACTTTCCGAAATTGAATATGGGATGGCCGTCTTTCATCACGATCCTGCGGGCATAATCCACATAAGCCTCTCCGCCGGTAAAATCATTCAATGCCTTCACCTCATTTACCAGCTCGTCATAACGGTCGAGCTGCGCCTCCAGCACCTCTATCGTAGCCAGGATATCGGCCTCTGAACTGTGGGCATTCTCCAGTTTTTTGCCACAATAAAAATTATATGCAGCGCTGAGGCTGCGGCTTTCCATCTTGAAGAATATCTGCTGTACGTCCACCATGTTACGCTCGGTAAAATCAACCTGGACACCGGCACGCAAGAATTCTTCCGCCAGCAGCGGGAGATCAAACTTGGATGAATTGTATCCGCCGAGATCACAGAGCTTCATCCAGTCATTCAACTGATGGGCGATCTGCTTAAAAGAAGGGCAATCCTTTACGTCTTCGTCCGTAATACCGTGAATTGCCGTTGCGGATTCAGGGATTGGCATACCGGGATTGATCCGTTTTACAAAAGAATCCCGCGTACCGTCCGGCATCAGTTTGACGAAAGCCAGCTCAACGATCCGGTCTTTTACATAATCGGTGCCGGTTGTTTCAAGATCAAAAAAAACAATCGGTCTTTTGAGCGCCAGTTTCGTCATAAAAGTTTCAGTATTAATGATGCGAAACTACGTTTTTCCAGTCAATTCCTTCAAATGTTCCGCTGCTCATTAACAAGAGGCATACCGGCCCGGCAGCAGCATGCAGTTGCCGCGTTATATGGGCGGCCAATTCATCACGGTTATCCATCACCACCATATCCCGGCGGGCAAACGATTCCAGCACCTGCTCTCCGGCCAGCAGCGGCAGCTTTTTCAGATCCAGCGCATGCCTGCTGAAGAAGACCACCGCCTCATCGGCAGCATCCATGCAATGGGCATATTCACCGAGAAAATCTGCATTCAGGCTGCTGTAGGTATGCAGCTCAAAACAGGCGATCAGCCGGTGTTGCGGGTATGCCTCCCTGACGGCATCCAGCGTTGCCTTCAGCTTGGAGGGCGCATGTGCAAAATCACGGAACGCAACGATATTTTCCGTTTCTGCTATCCGCTCCAGCCTGCGGGCGGCGCCGGTAAATGAGGCAATCGATTGATAAAATTCTTTTTCCGCCACACCCAGCTCCCGGCACACGGCCAGTGCTGCCTGCATATTCAGCAGATTGTGACTCCCGAAAACAGAAAGAGAAACCGGCCCGTCTTCTGTATCCACAATGGCAATACCGGATTCATAACGGTACACCGGCATTCCATAGGGTATGGCGCGCAAATACCCGGCAAATGATTGCACCAGGCGGCAGACTTCCGGATCCTCCTGATTGTACAGCAGCAGAGTCCCCGGCTTCATGCCACCGATATACTGCTCAAACTGGCTGTAATAATTTTCGTAAGTCGGAAACACATTGATATGATCCCAGGCAATACCGCTGAGGACACTGATATCCGGGTGATAGAAGAATATTTTGGGGCGCTTCTCCACCGCCGACGCCGGGTATTCGTCGCCCTCAAGAATAATCACGGGCGCATCGCTGAGCTGTACCGACTGTTCAAAGCCTTCCACCTTTGCCCCTACCAGGTAATCAAACTTCGCTCCCTGCTGCTTCAGCGCATGCATGATCATAGAGGTGATCGTCGTCTTCCCGTGGCTACCCGCCACCACCACTCTTTTCTTCTCCTGACTCACCTCATACACATATTCCGGGAAAGAAAAAACAGGCACCTGCAACTGCTGCGCGGCCTTCAGTTCCGGATTATCCTCTTTCGCGTGCATGCCCAGCACCACTGCGTCCAGGCCGGCATGGATACGCTCCGGGAACCAGCCGTATTGCGCGGGCAGCAGACCCGCTGCTTTCAGGTTTGTTTTGGCGGGGTCTTGTATATCGTCATCGCTTCCGGTAATGATATTTCCCTGTTGTTGCAGGGCCAGCGCCAGTTGGTGCATCACCGCCCCCCCGATAGCGATGAAATGTATATGTTTCATTTATTTTTCTTAGCTTTGTGCAAAAATAACCGAGGTTTTTAACTATTTACCTGAGTAAATATGAATCAACTGATTTCCCGTTTGCGCCGTATCGCACCAGTTCTTATCGTAGCAGCTACGCTGACTGTTCTGGCTTCGTGTACGGCAATCAAGAGATACGGATGCCCTGAAAGCATGAACTTCAGCAGCTTAATCGGCCACTGACCGTATCGTACCGTATCTGAGACATATGTTT
>JBEBVQ010000169.1:0-5592 GCA_040392625.1 Taibaiella soli
GCAGGCATTGATGAAAGACTGGGGAGAGCCTGCGTTCCGGGCCGGGCAGATCTATGAATGGATCTGGAAACGCTCGGCAGGGGATATCGGTGAAATGACCAACCTGTCTAAAGCATTGCGTGAAAAGCTGTCGGCCTCGTATTATATACCTGCTGTACGGGTACATCATAGTCAGTTCAGCAGCGACGGCACGATCAAAAGCCGGTTCCTGCTCCACGACGGGCATTATGTGGAAGGGGTGCTCATCCCGACAGATAAAAGAATGACGGCCTGTGTATCCTCCCAGGTCGGATGCAGCCTTTCATGCAAATTCTGCGCAACAGGCTATATGCCCCGGAAACGGAACCTGGATTTTGATGAGATCGTGGATGAAGTGGTGCTGCTCAATCGCCAGGCCGAAGAACATTACGGGAAACGGCTCAGCAATATTGTATTTATGGGCATGGGCGAACCGCTGCTCAACTACAAGCATATGATGCAAGCCATCGAACGCATCACTGCTCCCGATGGACTGGGTTTCAGTCCGCGACGTATTACGGTTTCTACGGCCGGTGTGGCGAAGATGATCCGCCAGCTCGGCGATGACCAGGTGAAGTTTAAGCTGGCGCTCTCACTCCATGCGGCAACCGATGAGAAGCGGAACGAGATCATGCCGATCAACGAAACCAACAACCTGAAAGCGCTGGTCGAAGCACTGAACCATTTTTACCGGATGACGCGCAATGAGATCACATTCGAGTATATCCTGTTCCGGGATGTTAATGACACGCTTCAGGATGCGGAAGACCTGGTGAAAATATACCGTCAGGTACCGGCTGATCTTGTCAACATCATCGAATATAATCCTATTGAGAAAGCCGATTTTGAAAAGCCGGAAGAAGCTGTGACGGATCGCTTTATGCAATATCTTGCTTCCAGGAAAGTGAACGCCCGCCTGCGCCGCAGCCGCGGCAAGGATATAGATGCCGCCTGCGGCCAGCTTGCCAACGTGGATCAATTATGAATGATGAATTATGAATGATGAGGGGCAATTCATCATTAATAATTCATAACTCATAATTATAATTATTTTTGATCCGGCTTTCTGTAATCATTAACCCACCTCCCATGATCATGAATAAACCCCGGCTTATCCTGCTGTTGTTATGTGGTATTGCGATGCATGCCAACGCTCAAACTACTTATTTGCAACTGGGTCAGGAAGATTACCAGGTGCTCGACCGGCTGGAAACACGAACCGGTCGTATATCAAATGATCTCTTTCTGTCGGTGAAGCCTGTGTCGCGCAAGAGCGCGGTACAATTCCTGCTGGAGACCCGCGAACAGGCAGACGTCATTGGTCTGACGTCCATTGACCGTTATAATATAGACCATGCCATTTCGGTGAGCGGCGAATGGGCACCGGACGAAGACGGAGCCATTGATTCAAGGCGTCCCTGGTTTAATACGTTTTATAAAAAGCAGCCGGACTTTGCCCATGTCAGGACGGATAATTTTTTTCTGGTGGTCAACCCGGTGATCGGCGGGCTGGTATTATCGGAGAACAGCACGAACGGAGGGACACAAACGCGATTTTCCAACAGCCGCGGGCTTGAGTTGAGAGGATGGATCGCCAAGAAAATAGGATTTTATACTTTCTTTACCGACAACCAGGAAGATCCGGTTTCATTTGTCACCGACTGGACTAACAAATACAGCGCAGTGCCCGGCGCCGATTATTACCAGACGGCAGATCTCCACGGCACCGGTGCACCCAACAAATATGATTACCTGCTGGCGCGGGGTTATATAGATTTTGCCGCAGTTAAAGATCATATCAATGTAACCCTCGGTTATGATAAGCATTTCTTCGGCGATGGAATGCGCAGCCTGTTCCTGAGCGATTTTTCCACCGGCGCGACCTTTCTCCGGCTGAACACCAAAATCTGGAAGATCAATTACCAGAACCTGTACCTGGAGCTGACGCCGCAATACATGCGCGGCGGCGACCGGGTACTGCCGCACAAATATGCCACCGTGCACCACCTCAGCTTCAACGCTACCAAATGGCTGAATATCGGATTGTTTGAGAGCGTGGTGTTCGGCCGCCCCGACCGCTATTCGTTCAGCTATATGGTGCCGATCATTCTCTATCGCCAGATCGAGCGGGCCAACGGCAGCCCGGATAATGTATTGCTTGGTCTCAATTTCAAAGCGCTGGCTGCAAAGCGTTTACAGTTTTACGGACAATTCCTGCTGGATGAATTCCGCGTCAAAGAGCTGACGGCCGGTAACGGATGGTGGGGAAATAAATTCGGTGCACAGTTGGGCGCTAAATATTTTGATGCCTTTACGGTTAAGAACCTGGATCTGCAGGCAGAGGTCAACCTGGTGCGTCCATTCACGTATGCGCATGATACAGTGGCCAATTATAATCATTACAATCAGCCGCTGGCGCACCCGCTGGGCGCAGGATTTGCCGAATTGATCGGTGTCGTGCGTTACCAGCCGGTGAAAAACCTGTTCCTGACAGTGCGGGGTATGTATTATGCAAAAGGTACGGATACGGGTATAGCCAATTACGGGAATGAAATATCCCGGCATTACGGCACCCGTACACCCATTAATCTTTCGTCGCCCGAGCATGGATATACCCTCATCTCCGGTGTGCAGGGAAATTGCTTCCTGCTGAATGTCAATGCGTCGTATGAGCTGCGTGAGAACCTGTTTATCGACCTCGGTGTCACGAACCGGGATTTCTCTTATGAAAATAATTACCTGCCGGCTACAGCGACTACTTACTTCTACGGCGGGCTGCGGCTGAACCTGGCGCGACGGGATTATGATTTTTATTAACAGCTGTCAATCTTCCGCACACCGGAGGATGTTCTCCCACAGGATCTCTGCGGCTTTATCCCAGGAGAATTTGGCTGCCTGTACCGGCGCTGCAGCTACGAGGCGGGCTCTGAGTGTTTCGTCTTTGTAGATCATGCCCATTTTGGCGGCAATGTCTTCGGGATCCTCCGGATCAGTGAGCAATACGGCATCGCCGCCTACTTCGGGCATCGAAGATGTATTGCTGACGATGGCCGGCACATGACACTGCAACCCTTCAAGGATCGGGATCCCGAATCCTTCAAAAAGAGAAGGATAAACCATCGCATAGGCAGCGCCGGTGACGCGCGAAAGCTCATCCACATTCATATATCCGACCCATTTCACGTCATCTGCGAATGGCATTTCGTTGCGCATTGCTACCAGTTCGTCAAACTTCCAGGCCATACGCCCTACGATCACCAGCTTCATATGGGTCCTGTGGTGCTTTTTGAAAGAAACAAAAGCCTTCAGCAGGTTGATGACATTCTTGCGCGGATGCAGCGCGCCGGCAAAAACAAAGTATTCACATCCGTCGGCATATTGCTTTTTCACGGTTTCGCGCTCTTCGAAGCCCAGCGGACGGTAGGCTTCATGGGCGCCGTTGTGGGCAACGGATATTTTTTCGGGGAGGATATTGTAGCGGGTAGCAATATCCTGCCGGGAAAATTCAGAAACGGTCACAATACGCTTTGCCTTTTGGGCAAACCTGGGTGAGAAATAGCGCCAGTAGCTGCGGGCGCTGAATTTCAGGTGCTGCGGATAATGCTCGAATGCAAGATCATGGATCACCAGGCAGGTCGGGATTTTTGTGGTGAGCGACATCTGTCCGTCGGTGGAGAGAAAGACATCCGCTTTGTATTTCCGCAGCATCACGGGTATGCAAAGATCGAACCAGATACTGAATAATACCGGGTGACGCGCCGGTGGCGGCACCACAACCGGAGTCACATTCTTTCCGAAAACAAACGACGGATCGTAAGGGCGGTCGAAGAAGAAAATAAATTCGTGCTCCGGATGGGCATGTACGATCCGCTCAAGGGTTTGATAGGTAAACCAACCAATTCCTTCCAGTTTTCCTTTCAGCAGCAAGCGGGTATTTACGGCGATACGCATAGTAATCGGGCGCAAAATTATAATTTTACAGGTTTATTCATATTTTTCTCTGAAAAGATATAAGAAACAGATACGCCGGCGTTATATACAGCCGGTTGTTCATTGCCCTGTACATGCGCCAGATTTTTGTAAAAAATATCCTGTTTATTCTCATCATCAATCTGCTGGTGAAATCCGTATGGATATTCATGATAGACAGAACGGTACAGAACCGGGTAGGGCATGAGGACTACGGTACGTACCAGGTGTTATTCAATCTGAGCATTATATTCCAGATGCTGCTTGATCTCGGGCTGAACAGTTACAATTCCCGGATCATCTCCCAGGAGCCGCGCAGGCTGAAGCGGATGTTCCCGGTGATGTTGTCGGCGCGGATCATTCTTTCTGCATTATATGCACTGATCGTATGCGGCACCGGCTGGGCGCTTGGCTTCCGGGGTGTGGAGCTGGCGATGCTGGGGGGATTAGTGGTGATACAGGCCTGCAATATGCTGCTGCTGTATATCCGCAGTAATGTGGCTGCCCTGCAGCGTTTCCGCCTGGATGGGTTTCTTTCCGTTTCCGATCGTTTTTTTATGATCCTGGTTTGCGGTATCCTGCTGCTCCATCCATATACGGCCGGGCGGTTCCGGATAGAATGGTTTGTGGCAGCGCAGATCGCTTGTTATGGTATAGCGCTTCTGCTGGCTTTTGTCGTTATGAAGCGGATCGCTTCTTTCCGGCTGCGGCTGTCCTTCCGGTTTCAGGATATTCTGAAGATCGTCCGGGAGAGCCTGCCCTATGCATCCCTGATCTTCCTGATGGCGATCCACACCCGTTCAGACATACTGCTGCTGGAGCGCCTGGGCGGCATCAGAGGGAAAGAAGAAGCGGGTATTTATGCATCGGCATTCCGTTTGCTGGATGTGGGGAATATTTTCGGGCTGATGTTTGCCGGTGTGCTGCTGCCCCTGTTCGGCCGTATGCTGGCAGAGCGGCAGCAGGTGGCGTCTGTGATCCGGGTAGCGGTGAACATTATGATACCTTTTTCGATGGTTATTGCGATCGCTGCCCATTTTTACGGTGCGGAGATCATGCACCTGCTGTACCCTGCCGCCGGTGTTTACGACGGGAAGGTACTTGCCTGGCTGATGTCGGCTTTCCCTGCCTGCTGCATCATGTATATCTATTCTACCCTGCTGACGGCTAACGGAAACCTGAAGCTGCTGAATATCATTGCCCTGGCCGGAGTGATTATCAACGTTGGGAGCAATTTGTATTTCATTCCCCGCGAACATGCATTGGGAGCTGCGATTATCGCATTTATCACACAGTCGGTGCTGGCGGTTTGTTTTATTGTCTATAGCCGGAAACGTTTGTCATTACCATACGACCGCCGGTGGGTCGCGGCGCATATATTTTTTCCGCTTGCCTGCCTGCTGGTATGCAGCGCCTTATCGCTGCTCCCGGTATCCTGGACGCTGCAATTGTCTGGCTTTGTGCTGGTCAGTGGTTTGCTGATCTTTACCTTCCGTTTTATTACTGTGGACAGCCTGCGGCTGCTTTTGAAGCGGAATAATAATTGATCGTTTTTATGAACCATTAAGGCATTAAGAGATTGAGATCATTAAGAGCATACGGTCT
>JBEBVQ010000170.1:0-5587 GCA_040392625.1 Taibaiella soli
ATTTGCGGAAGACCGGAAAAATATTTTGCTATACAGCAGTAAGAACCGATAATTTTGCCACTTCGGCAAATGAAGAGAACATTAAAAATATTCCGGCGTATGGTGGTGATTATATTTTCAGTGGTGGTCATACTCACTGTCGTCACTATTTTGTTTATGCGGCAACCGCAGTTCGGGAAGGCGCCTTCCGGCGCACGGCTGGAGCGCATCCGCCAGTCGCCTAACTATAAAGATGGCGCTTTTCAGAATCTCAGCTTTACCCCGTCGCTGACCGAGGGTTATTCCTTTGCCGGTATTTTCTACGATTTCCTGTTCAAGAAAATCCCCGACAGCGCACCTAAAGAGAGACTCCCTTCCATACACACCGATCTGCACAAGCTGCCTGATGATGCGCTCGTTTGGTTTGGACATTCGTCTTACCTCATCCGTACCAATGGGCTTAATATTCTTGTAGATCCGGTTTTCAGCGGCAGGGCATCCCCTGTTCCCGGCTTTACAAAGGCATTCAACGGTGCTGATATCTACACCGCAGCGGATATGCCGGAGATAGACTACCTGCTGATCACTCACGATCATTATGACCACCTCGATTACCGGACTGTGCAAAAGCTGAAAGACAAAGTGAAGAAGGTGGTCTGCGGACTTGGGGTGGGTGCGCACCTGGAGCATTGGGGCTACCCCGCGGATAAGATCATCGAGAAAGACTGGGACGAAACGATACAACTTGCACCGGATGTACAGTTGCACACCCTACCGGCGCGGCACTTTTCCGGCCGTGGCTTTAAGCGGAACAATACGCTCTGGATGTCCTGCCTGCTGGAAACGCCTGCGAAGAAAATATTTATCGGCGGCGACAGCGGCTATGATACACACTTTGCCCGGATCGGGCGGCAGTTTGGCCCCATAGACCTTGCCATCCTCGAAAACGGACAATACAACGTTGCCTGGCAGGCGATACACTGCCTGCCGGAAGAAACATTGAAAGCGGTGCAGGATCTGCAGGCCAGGTATCTGATGCCGGTCCATTCGGGTAAATTTGCATTGGGTCTGCATGCCTGGTATGAGCCACTGCGCGAGATCACGCGGCTGAATCAGACATACCAGATACCGCTGATCACACCCACGATCGGGGAAATGGTGTACCTGGGCGACAGCGCACAGGCTTTCAGCGCATGGTGGGATGCTGCACCGAATAATACAAATAGCGCCGGGCATATAAACTAATACTTCCTAAAAACAAACACCCGCCTCATGCGTACGATCGCTTTGCTGATCTGCTCCAATATGTTTATGACTATTGCCTGGTACTGGCATCTGAAGAAAACAGGCATTGCCCTGTGGCAGGTCATCCTGATCAGTTGGGGGATTGCGTTTTTTGAATATTGCCTGGTGGTGCCGGCCAATCGTTTGGGTTATACTGCCGGCTGGAGCGGCTTCCAGCTGAAGATCGCCCAGGAGATCATCAGCCTGATGATCTTCACGCTCTTTGCTGTCATTTACCTGAAGGAGCCGATGCACTGGAAATACCTGGCCAGCTTTGCCTGCATCGTGGGAGCGGTGTACTTTGCCTTTTCCAAATAGGATCACGGATTTGTCAGGATTGTGGGATTTCGCGGATTTA
The DNA here is from genome assembly GCA_040392625.1 of Taibaiella soli. Classification (GTDB taxonomy): domain Bacteria; phylum Bacteroidota; class Bacteroidia; order Chitinophagales; family Chitinophagaceae; genus JBEBVQ01. The sequence continues at coordinate 1,622 of JBEBVQ010000170.1, forward strand.
ATCTGTGCGAGTTGCCGGGTCTTTTTAATGTTTCATGGTTAATTCTTCCACCATTAAAGGATGAATGATCTTAATGTTCTGAACTTCTTAATGCCTTAATGGTTTATTTTTCGGTGATGCAGATGATAAAACGTCATCACGCTTCATTTGTATTAGCCGGCACCCGTTCCGCCATAAATATCTTCTTTTTTTGAGTGTGATGAGTCCCTTTATTAGGATCACATCAACTGTGATGAAAATTACATAATCCGGGATGAGTATATTGCAGGATCAAACGCAAAAATTAACTGATCCTCATGCAGCAGTCACTGGTACTGGGTATTGACATTGGCGGCACAAACACAGCTTTTGGTATAGTGGACCACCGTGGGCGGATACTTGAAAAAGGGAGTATGCCCACCGTTGGCTTTGATACGGTGGCGGCCTATATCGCCGCGCTGAGAAATGAGATCATGCCGTTGCTGGATAAGGCCGGACGTCAGTGGGTAACAGCCTGCGGCGTCGGCGCTCCCAATGCCAATTTCTATACGGGTGAGATCGTGCAGGCTGCCAATCTTCCCTGGAAGGGGACAATACCGCTGGCGAAATTATTGCAGGAGGCATTCCACCTGCCGGTGAAAGTTACGAACGATGCCAACGCAGCGGCGCTCGGCGAAATGATGTATGGTGTCGCAAAGGGACTGAAAGATTTTGTGGTCGTTACACTCGGTACCGGGGTCGGTAGCGGGTTTGTCGTGAACGGCGCGTTGATGTACGGCCATGACGGTTTTGCCGGAGAATTGGGGCATGTAAATGTAGTCCGCAACGGGCGCCCCTGTGGCTGCGGGCGGAAGGGATGCCTGGAGATGTACGCTTCAGCAACAGGAATTGTGTACACTGCAAAGGAATGGCTCACGCAGCGCAGCGATGATTCGGTACTGCGACAGTGCGCCGGGGAGGTAACTGCAAAACAGATACAGGAAGCGGCAGAAGCTGGTGATAGCCTGGCACTGGAGATCATGTCATATACCGGCAGGATATTGGGAGAGACGCTGGCTGACGTGGTTGCCATTACCTCTCCGTCTGCCATCATCTTTTTTGGCGGCCTTGCCAAAGCCGGTGAATTATTGCTTGGGCCGGCACGCAGCCACATGGAGCAAAACCTGCTGCACGTTTACCGCAATAAAATTGCATTTCTTTATTCCGATCTGCCTGATGCCGATGCAGCAGTGCTGGGCGCCAGCGCGCTGGCCTGGTAACAATTGAAAATTGAAAGTTGAGAATTGAAAGTGAAGGTCGTTTTCAATTCTCAATTTTCCATTCTCAATTATCGTAATAGCGTCACATTCCCCTGTTTATGCACCCGTTCCCCGGTAATGCAGAAGCCATCGGCTTCCCAGACGAATACACCGGAAGGCGGATATTCATCGTTTATTTTGCCGTCCCATTGTTTGGCGGGGTCGGTAGTAGTAAAGACCATATTGCCCCAGCGGTCATAGATACGGAAGTAGTTCAGCTTGACGATCTGCCTGTTCATCAGTCCGAAGGTGTTGTTGCCGTTGATGCCTTCGGGCACAAAAGCATTGGGGAGTGTCAGTTCGCCGCAGCCGACATACAATGTTACGGTATCCCGCGCGATGCAGCCCAGTGTATCGTTCAGTTCGGTAACTTCGAGGTAATAGGTGATCGTATAAGCCGGACGGGCAACCGGGTTGGTGATATTGGGGTCGGAGAGGAAAGATGTCGGGCTCCAGCGGTAAGCAAAATCACCGTCACTGGCCGATGTGAATGGTCCGCCGAGCACGGTTTTTGTTCCATCGGGAACATAGCGGTTGGGGCCAGCATCGGCTGCCACTTTACTTACCTCGACAGTGAATGAAGTGTCCCATATGCAACCATAGCTATAGTCGATACGTACGGTATATTCTGTTGTGTATGCCGGCCACAGGGATATGAACATACCCGTAGTGTCGGAAATATTATAATCCGGGCTCCAGGTAAATTTCACGGCCCTGGGGGACTGGATGAAATAATCGAGCACATCTCCCTGGCACAGTACGGTATCGCCCGGTGTAATGTCGATGGCAGGCGGCAGAAGCACAACGATCTGCTGACATTCGACAGCGGCGTCAGCAGTGCCTTCGTTTATGACCAGATATACATTATACGTGCCGGGTTTACTGTAGGTATATACCGGCGGCGCTGTATCTGTGGAAGATGCAATACTGGCATCGGTACATTGCGGGAAGAGCACACGGGAAATGGTGCTGCTGCCACTGTTGCCGGCAAAAGCGTACAAGGTATCCCTGATACGCATGATGCGGCTTATGCCCGAAGTTGCAGACATGCCGGCAACATCCAGCAGTGATGCTGAATAAAGACCGGTCATAGCCGGGATATCTACACGGGCCATGCTGTCGTTGGTCTGGTTGGTGATAAACGCTGCAAAGCTGCCGCAATCTTTTGCCATTACAATATTGGAGGGTGAAAACAGCGTATTGTCAATATTGCCTACGTTGATCCCAACGGGAGCAGCGCCCAGGTAGTTGCCTGTTGTAACCACAGAAAGCGTACTGCTTAGTCCGTTGGTGATGACCATGAACCAGTTGTTGTTCTCCCGTATCAATGCCATATCGGTGGCTCCGGTAAGACCGCCAATATTGCCGAAAGAAGTGAATACCGGGGTTTGGTGCAGGCTTGTGCCAAACTCAATGCGGATCAGCTCGTGGCTGCCGTAATCTACCAGGAAGGCGTACCATCTGGCGCTGTCCTGCTCTATGATCAGCCCACGCGGCGTGTGCAGCAGGTTGCCCGGATTGCCGAAATTAATACTGTTCGGAATCCTTGTAATATCATCCCCGAAGTCGGCTCTGAAAAATGAAGCAGTAGCAGGCGAGTTGCCGCCGGTAGCCAGCAGCGACCAGCCGGTGGCGGAGTCCTTCACAATAGTCACCGCATTAACATCTACCGGAACGCTGTTATTCAGTGTTCCCAGATTGGTGACGGCAGGCTCATTACCCAGATTATTACCAAAGTCAAGCCGCAGCAGGTTACTCCCGGTTTTATTGATCACAAAGCCGTAATACAGATCGCCGTCTTTCACAATCTCAATAGCTCCCGGATCGTTGAAACCCAGGCTGCTGCCGAATGCCTGACTTACAGGCGTGTTTTCCAGGTATCCCGAGCAGAAGCCCCAATAATAGCTTGAAGCCTCTGTTACATGGCTGATGATCTCAACCGGCTGATCAATACAGACAGTATCGGGCAGGGTAAACAGCGTCTGGGCGTGTAGTTTGGGTAAGCCAAATATCAGAAGCAGGGTGATAAAGGAAAGTTTTCTTTTCATTTTGTTTGTTTTGTCTGCGGCTGCCGCTCACAAAAATACCACTATACCGGAATGCTCAAACACTCCTTGTGATCTTTTGGCGTATGCTGCCTTGGAAAACGACTGCTTTCCAGAGGGCTAATATAATAAGTTCGCCTTAAAATTTTATAACAAAGCTTTTTTTTATTTTCTTTATCCTCAAATAAACGGCTCATGAAACGGAATTTCGTAAAAATGGCAGTGCTATTTGCCGGTTTTTTATGCGTTGCGGGTATATCAGCTCCGGTACAGGCAAAAGAGGGGATATGGCTGCCCCCGACGATCAAAGGAAGGGAAGCTGATATGAAGGCAATGGGATTGAAGATCCCTGTTGAGCAATTGTATAACGATGAAGGTACAGGTCTGAATAATGCGGTTGTGCTGTTTGGCCGGGGATGCACGGGTGAATTTATCTCCCCGCAGGGCCTGATACTGACCAACCACCACTGTGGCTATGGTACCGTCCAGGGGATAAGCAGCACTGTTAACGATTATTTTGCCCGGGGCTTCTGGGCAATGAATATGCAGGAGGAAATACCATGCCCCGGCCTGACGGTCACTGTGTTCCGGAAGATGAATGACGTTACGGAGCAGGTATTGGGCGGTTTGCCCGACACGCTGAG
>JBEBVQ010000171.1:0-5579 GCA_040392625.1 Taibaiella soli
TTTAGCGGAATGGAATCATTTTTAGCCAAATTGGATCCCAGCCGGTGATCTTTTTATTCGCCGATCAATGATTTTTCAATGGCGCTCATGAGCTCCCTCCGGTCGGTTGCTTCTTTTTCCATCCAAGGGAAAAAGAAGGTGAAACATTCTAATCCCTTTCTAATCCACCCGCAACCTACTTCTAATCCACCCTTATCCGGCTTTTAATACAGCGCCCATAGTTTTGCTATCCAAATGATCAGCAATCAGATAGACGTGCGGAGGTGTGCAAAAACAGGTATGCTGGTACTTGCTTTCCTCTGCGCCGGCATATTAAACGCAAAACCCGCCGATACCGTTTTTCTGACACGCAAACAGGCGGAAAAAATATTACTCGACAGGAATATACAGTTGCTCGCCGGTAAGCTGGAGATACAGCAGGCAGAAGCGCGTATCCTGCAGGCGCGCCTTTGGCCCAACCCCCGATTGACCATAGATGAGGTGAACCTGTGGGCTACGCCCGCACAGTTATCTATGGGAGAAGCATTACCACCATTGCTAAACAATGGATTCGGGAAAAATCAGCAGATATCCGCCCAGTTGGAGCAGACGCTGATCACGGCGGGGAAAAGAAAGAAGATGATCGCCATCGAACGGGTAGGACGTGATATGGCGGCGGCTTATTTCGAAGAACTGGTACGTAATCTCAAAATCGAATTCAGGAACCTGCTGACCGAACTGCAATACCTGCAGTCCTACCAGGAGGTGTTTGCACGCCAGATACCGGAGGCGCGCAAGCTCCTTGCAGCTTATGAAAGGCTGGCGCCAACCGGGAATATTAACCGCGCTGATGTTGTGCGCCTGAAAGCCCTTGTACTTGAACTGCATGATGAATATAATGATCTGCATAAGCAGACAAATGCGGTGCAAAAAGAATTGACGGTGCTGCTGGGACTCCCGCCCGGTACGTATATCCGGATGGGCAACGATGATTTTGTACCGGCCCCCGAAGCATACGAAACTGCCCCGTTAACCGCATTGGTACAACGTGCGCTTACCGGGCGCCCTGACCTGGTATTGGCGCAGCTCGAATCCAGGCATGCCGGTAATGCTCTGGCCTATGAACGGGCCGAACGTGTGCCTGATATTACAGTATCTGCGGGATATGACCGGGGTGGAAACTTTATGTACAATTTTGTAGGCTTTGGTTTAGGGCTGGATATCCCCGTCTTTCATCGTAACCAGGGAAATATCAAAGCCGCAAGGATAGCGGCCGAAAGAGCATCATTACTCGAGCAGGATCAAGCCCGCCGCGTGGAAGCCGAGGTCATGGAGGCTTACCAAAACCTGAATGCCAGTATCAACTTATACGGACAAATTGAAAGCGGCTACGAAGCAGAGCTGGATCAGCTCCTCAGCGGATACACACGGAATTTCAGAGAGCGGAATGTGAGTATGCTGGAATTCCTGGATTTCATGGAGGCATTCCTCGAAAACAAAAAGATCATACTGAATGCAAAAAGATCGTTGAACCGGGCGATCGAAGAATTGGCATATGCCGTTGGGGGTGATCAGGAGTAGGGGCGAATAATCATTCGCCCAAATTACGGTTTGGCTGAATGGTCATTTGCTAAACACATCACAAGGATAGATTGTAAAATAAAAACATTGCAATGAAAATAGGCTATCATATATCCGGGCATTACTTCCCTGTCTGGGCAGCTATGTTGTTCTTAGGTATAGGTTGCCGGCAACAGGAAAAAATGCCGCCACCACTGGGGCCTTATTGTGTCGGAGCAACCCTGAAGGAAAAGATCAGCATCAATACCGTAGCCGAGGAACCGGTAACAGAATCGCGCAGGCTCACGGGTGAAGTAGTGTACAATCCTGATAAAGTCCTGCATTACGTAACGTTGGTTTCCGGTGTGATCACCCGTACCGATTTCACGCTCGGCGATTATGTAACAAAAGGGCAGGTGCTGGCAGGTATCAAAAGTGCGGAGCTGAGCGGACTGGAATCGGAACGGAAATCCCTGGAATCCCGTTTGTCGGTGGCGGAGAGAAATGCACATGCCGTGCAGTCAATGTATGATGACGGTATCGCTTCGGGCAAAGACCTGCTCGAAGCACAAAGCGAAGCGCAGATCATCCGTGCGGAGCTGGAAAAAGTGAGAACGAATATGTCGTTTTTTAGCCCCGCGCCGGAGCCGGGTATCTTTCTGATCAAAGCGCCGGCCTCGGGTTTTATCGTCGATAAGCGCATTACGCCAGGCATACAGGTGTCGGGAGGCAGCGAACCGCTGTTCACTATTTCAGACCTGGATAACGTGTGGGTAACGGCCAATGTCTATACCGGAGATCTGGCCTACGTAAAAGAGGGTATGCCGGTGCAGCTTCGTTCGGTCGCCTATAAAGGCGAAACTTTTTCCGGTACGATCAAAGCGCTGTCGCAGGTGTTTGATGCGGAAGAGAAAGTACTGAAAGCCCGTGTGGTGATGGAGAATCCGGGGCTGAAACTAAAGCCGGGTATGTTCATAGATGTGCTGGCGAAAAAGGAAACAGACCAGCAGGCAGTGAGTGTGGCGCAGAAGGCACTGATCTTTAACAGCAACAGGCATTATGTATTGGTATGGCGCTCCGACTGTGATATCGAGATCCGTGAAGTGATCATCGCTGCACAAAGCAATGGTACTGTATTTATCGAAGAAGGGCTTGTGCCGGGTGAGCGGATCATCACCCGCAACCACCTCCTGATCTTTGAGGCATTGCAAAGCCGTAAAAAATAAAGGCGTAATCATTCCGGAATGAAAAAATTTGCTGAAAATATTGTTGCCTTTTCGTTGAAAAATTCCGTCCTGGTATTTTTCCTGACGGGTGTGCTCCTGGTCGCCGGCATCGTATCTTATATCCATACGCCCATCGAGGCATTCCCCGATGTAACGAATACCCGTGCGCGGATCATCACACAATGGCAGGGGCGGAGCGCTGAGGAAGTGGAGAAATTCGTGACGCTCCCCATCACAAAAGTGGTGAAGACCATCCCCCGGAAAGCGCAGGTGCGCTCTATATCACTATTCGGACTGTCTGTGGTCACGGTGATTTTTGAGGATGGGGTAGATGATTTCTATGCACAGCAATACACGGCAAACAGGATACAGTCTGTAAGCCTGCCGGATGGCGCTGACGCAGAGATAGAGCCGCCTTACGGCGCTACGGGGGAGATCTTCCGCTATGTGGTGAAGAGCGACCGCCCCATCCGTGAGATCACAGCCATACAGGATTGGGTGATAGAGCGCGAGCTGGTAGGTGTGCCGGGCGTGGCGAATGTGGTAAGCTTTGGCGGAGAAGAAAAGGTATATGAGATCAAGGTGAACCCTACGCAGCTTGCCAATTACAATCTTTCTCCGCTTGATGTATTTGAGGCGGTATCCAAAAGCAATATCAATGTAGGAGGCGATGTAATACAGAAAGGCGATCAGGCATATGTGGTGCGTGGGGTAGGGTTGCTGGAGAGTGTCAGCGACATTGAAAATATCATGATCGAAGTGAAAGGGGCTTCTCCGATATTGGTGAAACATGTGGCTACTGTTTCCATTTCGGCAAAGCCTCGCATGGGTCAGGTCGGGCTTGATGATGAAGAGGATCTCGTGCAGGGCGTGGTGATCATGTTGCGGGGCGAAAATCCCGGCGATGTGATTGCCCGGCTGAAAGAGAAAATTACAGAACTGAATGATCGCATCCTGCCCAAAGATGTACGTATCGAACCTTTCCTCGATCGTACCGAACTGGTGCATGCAACCGTTAAAACGGTATCCAAAAACCTCGTTGAAGGAATTGTGCTGGTATCGGTCATCGTGTTTATATTCCTCTTTAACTGGCGGACTACGGTCATTGTGGCCGTTGTCATTCCTCTGTCGTTTTTGTTTGCTTTAATTATGTTGCGGATACAGGGATTGCCCGCCAATCTGATCTCCATGGGAGCGCTGGATTTCGGACTACTGTTGGAGGGTACGCTCGTGATCGTGGAGCAGATCGTGGTGGACCTTGAGCGCAAGGCGCATCGTGTGGGCATGGCGCGGTTCAATAAGATGTCAAAAATGGGCATTATCCGCAGGAGTGCCGGTAAGGTGGCTGCCTATGTTTTCTTTGCCCAGATCATCCTGATTGTGGCGCTGATGCCGATATTCTCCTTTCAGAAAGTGGAAGGGAAAATGTTCTCCCCGCTGGCCTTTACGCTGGGCTATGCGCTGTTGGGATCGCTGCTGCTGAGCCTTACGTTTGTACCGGCGCTCTGTAAGGTGATGCTGCGGAAGAATATCCGCGAGAAAGAGAATTCCATTGCACGGCATTTCCGTGAAAATCTGTTTAAATTATTCCTTTGGAGCTCGCGTCGCCGGAAATTGGTGGTATCAGGCTTTCTGGTATTGCTGGTGGCTTGTGCCGTGCAGTTTATGTTTTACGGATCGGAATTTATTCCCAAGCTGAATGAAGGAGCTATTTATGTACGTGCTACATTGCCCAACAGCATTAACCTCGATGAGTCGGTGCGCCTCACTCGCGAGATGAAAGAGAAGCTCCGGTCATTTGAGGAGGTGAAGTTTATCCTCAGCCAGACAGGCCGCCCCAACGACGGAACGGATCCTACAGGATTCTTCAATATCGAATTTCATATTCAACTTCATCCGGAATCGGAATGGAACAGGAAAATAAAAAAAGACGGTTTGATCGTAGAAATGAAGCAGGCGCTGGAAGTATATCCCGGCACAACATTCGGCTTCAGTCAGCCGATACAGGATAATGTCGAAGAGTATGTTGCCGGCGTTAAAAGCTCGCTGGTAATCAAGATATTCGGTGACGACTTGTTTGAGCTGGAACAGCTTGCTGATCAGGTTACGGCTTCCATCAGTGAGGTCCGTGGTATCGAAGATATCAACGTGTACCGTAACATCGGTTTGCCGGAGCTGCGCATCCGTTTGTCGGATCACCGGATGGCGCGCTATGGTGTTTCTGTGGCCGATGCACAGGCCGTGGTGGAGATGGCTATTGGCGGCAAGGCGGCTTCTACGTTTTATGAGAATGAGCGGATGTTTGATATACGCATCCGTTTCCAGAAAGAATACCGGGATACGGAAGAGCAGATCGGTAACCTGCTGATCCCTGCTATGGATGGCCATAAAGTGCCGCTGAAAGAAATTGCGGATATCGGCGTGATCACCGGCCCGGCATTCATTTACCGTGAAGGCAGCAGCCGTTATATTGCCGTTGGTTTTAGTGTGGCAGGGCGTGATCTCGGTAGCACGATTGCCGAAGCAAGAAGGAAAGTGGCACGCGAAGTAAATCTCCCGCCGGCCAACAAAATGGAGTGGGCGGGGGAGTTTGAAAGTAAGGAGCGGGCTACCAGGCAGCTTGCTGTTATTGTTCCCGCAGCATTGCTCCTGATCCTCTTCCTGCTCTATATGAACTTCGGCAGCCTGAAAGACACACTGATCGCGGCCAGCACGATCCCCTATGCGTTTATCGGCGGTTTTAATTATCACCTGGCCACACACACGGTCTATGGTATTTCTGCAGGTATTTGTTTTATCATCCTGTTCGGGGTA
>JBEBVQ010000172.1:0-5542 GCA_040392625.1 Taibaiella soli
ACTGCCTGATCAGAAGCGGATCATAAACCGACAGATCATATTGCGCCAGCAGGGTACGCCCGTTGACAGGCGCCCGGCTGCTGAGATATAATTTTGAATTATCCGGGGAAAATGCCGAAGCGGAGCCGCCGTCCAGCGTCGTAACCAGTATTTCATCAGAAACCCTGCCGGTAGCGGCATCAAATTTTGCCACCAGGCCTCCTCTTATCGGGTAGCCTATAATAGCGGCATTATAATTATACGCCATCGCGATCATCTTCCTGTCGGGAGAAAAGCTCAGGGAACCCTGCATCATATCGAATGTCCCGATACCGCTGACGCTGGAAGAGATCACCGGCACCGGGTTCACCCCCTGGTCCGTAATATGAAAGGCCTTATACCCCATAATACCCCTGTCATATGCCAGCAGCCAGAGATCGCAGTTATCCCCCGGAATGGCTGTAATGGCCTCACCGAACATGGTCTGTGCAAATGTATCCAGGGGCACGTTCTTGAAACCGGAAGCCACGTCCACATCGCCATACCCTCCGTCGAGACGCATATCGATAATGGAATAGTACAGCTTCGCACGGGCCGGCGTGGTATTGGTGCCGGCATGGCTCAGATTAAAAAAGTAATAGCGGTCGCGGCTGCCGAACACGGGTATGGCGCAAAACCCCTGGTGCATACCGAGACGATAATATCCGTTCATAAGATAATCATCCCCTTTCAGCCCGGCCCCGTTGGGCATGATTTCCTGCTTCCTGTTCCACACATGTATGCCTTCCGTGTAAAACAACAGGCTGCCGTTCGCCGGATCCGATACCGTTACCGTAGCCTGCCTCGTGCCGGCACGGGCCAGGGGCACCCAGAACATATTCCGGGAAATGGTCGGAGGGTTCGTATTAAAGTTGATATGCATAGCCGAGTCTTCGTCCGGGAGCGGAGGATTCGTGTAGGCGGACGGAACGATCCTGCCAAAGATCCAGTTTGCGTTTGCATTCCGGAATTCAGGCTGCATATAATAAGGCGTCTGCGCACCTGCCCACCCGGTACCGCACACGATCAAAACTACCAGGAACTTTATGAATTTCATCTTCAATTCTTTTATTTACCCGGGAGCCGGCGGCGGTCTTCCCGCCAAACCGGCATCCTTTTACTAAATTATACTTTGTACAGGAATAGCCTCTCCTTTACGAGAGACTATTCCCTTCCTTTAACAGGCATTTCTGCTGAAACGTATAGTCCCTTATTGCTTCAACAAGGTAGTCCTGTATATTTTCTCAGCGTCTATGATCTCTACCACATACACCCCCGTCGCCAGTCCGCCCAGGTCCAGGACGATCTTGTTGCCGCTGTAATCCGTTTTGTACAATGTACGCTGCCCATTGGTATGGATCAGCCTCACTGCGGCATTGGAAAACGCAACCGTAGAAGAAATGACCACCTGCTGATCCGCAGGGTTCGGATACAGAGTGAGCACGTTCTCACCGTATTGCTTTATACCGCTCTTGGACGCATCAAAACAATCCGAAGTGTCTTTACACCCGTTCGTAGTGATGACCACCGCATACCTGCCCTTACCATCGGTCAAGAGCGTTGATGAAGTTGCCGAGGGGATAGCGGCATTACCTTTATCGCAATCCAGCCACTGATAACTGTCTCCACCACTTGCGGAAAGCGTGTTCCCGTTGGGCGTGATCCTGGCATCCGGCGTCTGGTTCAGCGTCAGGTTCAGCGTAATCACACTATCACATCCATTCGTGGCAGGCACTGTCTGGGTATATATGCCGGACAGGGAATAGGTCTGTCCGTTCAGGGTATATTGATCGCAGGAGGTGATATTCAGAGCCGAGGAGGAACCATTCCTAATGAGCAGGTTCAGGGTTACGACGCTGTCGCAATTGTTTGCATTTTTGAAATAATGGATATAGGATCCGCTTGTGGTATAGGTGGTTCCGTTATAGATAAAACTGCCGCAGGCGGTGTCGCTGACCTGGTTCGTGCTGCCCTGGTTGATGGTAAGATCAATGGTGGCTACGCTGTCGCAATTATTCACCGTCTTAAACGTATGTGTGTAAGCCCCGCTGACCGTATAGGTAGTCCCGCCAAAAAGATAACTGCTGCAGGCTGTTACCGAGTTCCGGGTAGGCGCACTGCTCTGGTTAATCGTAAGATTCAGGTTAACGGTACTGTCACATTGATTGACTGTCTGAAAATGGTGGGTATAGTTGCCGCTTGTGGTATAAGTAGTCCCGTTATAGGTATAACTGCCGCAGGCGCCCTGCGTTACCTGGGTGGTAACACTCTTATTGATGGTGAGATTCAGGACAACGATACTGTCGCAATTGCTAACGTTCTTGAAGGTATGCGTATAGGTGCCTCCGGAAGTATAGAGCGTTCCGCCAAAGGTATAGCTGTCGCAGGCTTTATGTGAGACGGTTGTGGGAATGGCATTGTTGAGCGCGATGACCAGTGTCAGAACGCTGTCGCAGTTGGCCGCATTTTTCAGGATCTGGGTATAGGTTCCGTTTGAAGTGTAATACTGACCGTTCACCGTCACAAAAGCACAGCCGGTAGAGATGTTTAATGTCCTGTAGCACTTACAGCTCGGCTGCGCATATTTTGCGACAAATATATCGTCGCTGGCGCCAATAAGCGTATCGGAAGCCGGTGCAGGAGCAAAATTTGCAGTGGCGCCAAAACTGCCCGTAACATAAAGATTATTATCCGGGTCCATATTTATGGAATGGAGCTGTTCGGAGCCGTCCTGCGATTTGATGCCGAAAAACCATTCAAAATCTCCGGCATTGTCCAATTTCAGTACAAAAGCATCACGGCTATAACCGAATGCGCCGTTACAGCAGGCCCATGAAGTATCGCTTTTCACCCCGGAACCCGGATTAAAATCTACAATACCAATGTATTCGCCTCCAATGTATAACTTATCATCCGAATCAACCGTCAAACTGGAACCCCTGTCTGCCTCGGCGCCTCCTATGCTTTTTGCCCAGACAAAATTACCTGAAGCATCCAGCCTGGAAATAAAAACGTCGGTACCGCCCTTTGCAATAAGATCATTCGTTCCGCCACCCGGGTTAAAATCTGCAGTACCGCTAAAGCTGCCGGTTGTATAGACATGATTATTCCTGTCAACCCCGATCGCATAGCCAACGTCTGCGCCGGTGCCGCCCATATTCACCGCCCATACATATTCACCCGCCGGGTTCAGCTTGCAGACAAATACATCCGTAGCGGTTCCGGGCGCAGTGAGATTATTTACAGCCGTCCCGGGGTTAAAATCAACCGTTCCGGAAAAACTCCCCGTAACAAGAATATTTCCCGCATTGTCCAGTTTGATACCGATACCGCCGCCGCCGATATTGGATGCCCATTGGTATGCGCCTGCAGAGTTGAGTTTTAATACGAAACCGGCAGTAACACCTGCGGTACCCAGGTTTTGTGTACCGCCTCCGGGATCAAAATCGACAACCCCCGTAAAAGAGCCCGTAACATAAACGTTTTCATTATTGTCCAGCACAAGCTTATATCCTATATCGCCCCCTGCCCCTCCAATCTTTACAGCCCATGCAAAATCACCGTTTGCTTTGAATTTACATACAAATATATCAGTCCCCCCACTGGAACTGAGCGGGAAAGACAGAGGCCCCGGATCGAAATCAACTGAGGCTTCCTGGAATGAGCCGGTCATATAAACATCTCCATTCTGTGCCGCCGCCACGCCATAGGCAACGTCCGTATTGGTTCCACCGATCGATCTTGCCCAAAGATAATTTCCGTTTGCATCCAGTTTGCTGATAAAGATATCCTGGATGCCTTTTGAAGTAAGAGGCTGATTGACAGGTCCCGGGTCAAAATCTGCAGTCCCTCTGAATTCCCCTGCCGTATATACATTACCGGATCCGTCAAAACTGGTGGCCCGTCCGAAATCGGCGCCGGTACTTCCCATTTTTTTTGCCCACATCAGGGTCTGTGCTGTAGCTGCGGTCACCCCGCAGAACATCAATAATAAAATGATCAATGCTTTTTGTCGGGTAAAATTATTCATACAGTATTGTTTTTAAATTGTTTATTATAGATTTTTTATTGCTTTGGATGCGTTTGTTTTTCTCTTAAAAAGGATAAACATAATCTGCCGGAAGAAACCGCTGATACCCTGCCGGAAAAATAACCGATCATGGCCATTAGCTGCACTACAAACTTATACCACCATCCCGGAAGAATCTTTTCGGTGTTCACTGTTTTTGCCGGATCATATAAAAACCGTCACTAAAAACCGCCGCCCGGATCGTAACACAACATGTTAAAATATTTATGATTCTATATAAACTAAAAACTATCTTTGTGTTAACCCCTCCGATGAAACATATACCGGTCAGATTAGTGTGGACATGGCTGCTATGTATCCTCATAGCGCCCGCTTGTTTTGCTCAGGAGATGAAAAGAATATCCCATCCCTCCTGGACTACGGAAGACACTTCCCGGATCATCCGGCTGATACAAAGCGGCTCCGACATGCTTTACCGGGATCTCGACAGTTCCCTGGCCCTGCTGAAACGGGCTGAAACGCTTAGCCGCAGTACAGGATTTGAGGATGGTATCGGGTATGCGCTCGCATTCTCCGGAATCGCATATACCTATAAAGGGGATTATGAGAAAGGATTTACCGCATACCGGGAAGCGCTGCCCTTTTGCGTGAATGCGAAATATATCAGAACAGCCCTGCCGAGCCTCTATATCAATATAGGCGTCAGCTACAGGAGCAACGGCAAATACGAGCTGGCCAATTATTATTATTTCAAAGCGCTGCAATACCTGCAGAAATGCTGCCCCGGTCACAGGGATATCATCACCATCTACAACAACCTGGCCGTTATCCAGACCGGTCTTAAAAATCACGGGCGCGCCCTGCAATACGTACGGAACGCTATCCAGCTATCCGAGACATCCAATAACAAATCGCTGCTGGCAGCTTCAAAACTGAACGCCGGAGCCATTTTTGCACTGACGCACCAGCTGGACAGCGCAAAGATCTATTATGAATCCGCCCTGCAGTCGGCAACAGAGATCCGGCATACCGACAAGCAGCAATCCATCCTCACCAATATCGGCAACCTGTATTTTGAAACCGGGAAGACCGAAGAAGCCATAGCCTGCTACCGGCAAGCCATAGGGCTCGGTAAGAATACACATCTCCTGCACAGCACCATCATGCCCGCATATGAGATGGGCAAGGCATTGAACCAATTGAAACGGTACGCCGAAGCCGAACGTATCCTGCTGGCGGCAATGGCGCAGACAGACAAGGCGGGCATGACAACCGGGCGCCAGGAAGCGCATAAAACACTTTCTGAAATCTACGAAGCTACCGGGAGGTACCGGGAGGCACTGAAGCAGTACCAGTCATACAAAACGCTGAATGACAGCCTCATCAACAGGGAAAGGGTACGCACCATCAGCGAGGTCGAAACCAGGTACCTGGTGGAGCAGAAAGACAAGCAGATCGCCGAAAACAAGCTGGAATTAAGCGAGCAGAAAAGAA
>JBEBVQ010000173.1:0-5536 GCA_040392625.1 Taibaiella soli
GGGAAGGGGATCACATCCCTGATGTTGCTCATGCCTGTTACAAACTGCACGATGCGTTCAAAGCCCAGTCCGAAACCTGCATGCGGCGCAGTACCGAACCGGCGGGTATCAAGATACCAGTATAATTCATCCTGCGGGATGTTCATCTCTGCCATACGTGCTTTCAGATAATCGAGGCGTTCTTCGCGCTGCGAGCCGCCCACGATCTCACCGATACCCGGCGCCAGGATGTCCATGGCGGCTACAGTTTTCCCGTCATCATTCAGCCGCATGTAGAACGACTTGATGTCTTTGGGATAATCCGTCACGATCACCGGCTTCTTAAAATGCTTTTCCACGAGATAGCGCTCATGCTCGCTCTGAAGATCCACACCCCATTTTACTTCAAACTTGAATTTCTTCTTTTTATAAGCGGGCGATTGCAGCAGAATATCGATAGCTTCTGTATAGGTGATCCGCTCAAATTCATTATCCACAACGAATGCGAGCTTTTCCAGCAGGCCGGTTTCGCTCCTTTCTGCTACAGGCTTTTGTTTCTCTTCGTCTGCCAGGCGCTGGGTAAGGAATGTCAAATCTTCCCGGTTATGCTCCATGGCATAACGGATGATATACCTGATAAACGCTTCTGCCAGATTCATATTGTCCGTCAGATCGTTGAACGCCATTTCCGGTTCGATCATCCAGAACTCGGCGAGGTGGCGCGGCGTGTTGGAATGTTCTGCGCGGAAGGTAGGCCCGAATGTATAAACTTCACCCAGCGCCATCGCGCCGAGTTCAGCTTCGAGTTGGCCGCTTACCGTAAGATTGGTGCTACGGCCAAAAAAATCTTCGCTGAAATCCACCAATCCTTTTTCTGTTTTCGGGGGATTATCGGGGGGCAGCGTGGTGACGCGGAACATTTCCCCTGCGCCTTCAGCATCGGATGCAGTAATGACAGGCGTATGGAGATATACAAACCCGCGCTCGTTGAAAAAGCGGTGGACCGCATAGGCAAGGGTATGCCGTACCCGGAAGACTGCGCCAAAGGTATTGGTGCGGAAACGCAGATGCGCGATCTCGCGCAGAAATTCCAGGCTGGGACGATTCTTGAGCTGCAGCGGGTATTGTTCGGCATCACATCCGCCCAGCAAGGTTACCGCATCGGCGATCAGCTCTACCCGCTGGCCTTTACCCTGGGAAGCAACAACCCTGCCGGTGGCGCTGATGGCCGATCCCGGGGTTATCTTCCCCGCGTCGGGCTGCTGCCATACCACTTGCAGGTTATTGAGACACGAGCCGTCATTCAGTGCGATAAACAGGTTGTTCCTGTACGAACGCACCCATCCTTTTACGGTTACTTCATAATCCGTCTGATCAGTTTCGAGTATCTGTCTGATTTTGGTCCGTGCCATATATTTTAGTGGTATTTTTAGGCGTATCGTTGTCGAAGAAAAGGTATTTTATGGCTACAATGATCATGAAGACGGCAAAGATTTTTTTGATAATGGTTGTATCTAAAGAGTTCACCAGCTTGCCGCCGAAATAACCGCCGATCATAAACGTACCTGCCAGTATCAGGGAAGCCTGCCAGTGGATGTTGCCGCTTCTGTAATAAGTGTAAGCGCCCATCGCGGCAACGGGTAATGCCAGCATCAGCAGCGAAGTGCCCTGTGCTGTCTTCTGATCCAGGGCAAACAGGAATACCAGCGCCGGTACGATGACGATCCCGCCGCCGATCCCGACCATGCTGCTCATGAAACCGGCAATGAAGCCGAGCAATAATAACCCGATGACGTATTCTGTGCTCATAATTTCAGGATAAAGTGCGTAAAATATACTCCCTGTCTATGCAAAGATAATATGTGCCCTGCATATACCCGGTGTAATTCCGGGCATGCTTTCGGCTATTCCGTGCCAAAACGCTTAATTTTGTCTGAAACCATTTGCTGTAATGAACCTCCAGGTACCTGACCGTATTGCAAATTATATTGGCGGCGAATGGCTCCCGCCTGTAAATGACCGGTATATAGACAATGTGAATCCCGCTGTGGGTACCGTTTATTGCGCTGTGCCCGATAGTGACAGGCAGGATATAGATAAAGCGGTGCAAGCTGCGCAGGCTGCTTTCCCCGGATGGAGCGCCACACCGGCAGCGACACGTTTCAGGATACTGAACCGTATTGCAGAGCTGATCGAAACGCATCTGGATGCGCTGGCGCTGGCAGAAACCAATGACAATGGCAAACCGCTCTGGCTGAGTAAAAAGGTTGACATTCCGCGGGCGTCCGATAACTTCCGCTTTTTTGCTACCGGTCTGATGCACTTCAGCGGAGAAAGCCATCAGATGGAGGATCGTGCGATCAACTATACGCTGCGCCAGCCCGTTGGGGTAGTGGGTTGTATCTCTCCCTGGAACCTCCCGTTGTATTTATTTACCTGGAAAATAGCGCCCGCTCTGGCTTCCGGGAATTGTGTGGTTGCTAAGCCCAGCGAAGTAACGCCGGTTACGGGTTATCTGCTCAGCCTGATCTGTAAAGAGGCGGGGCTTCCCGATGGGGTGCTGAACATTGTGCATGGTACGGGGCCTTCATGCGGTAGCGCCATTGTCGCGCATCCGCAGATCAAGGCGGTTTCATTCACCGGCAGCACCAGGGCAGGAAAAGAAATCGCCGCGGTGGCGGCGCCGATGTTCAAAAAGCTGTCGCTGGAGCTGGGCGGTAAGAACCCCAATATCATCTTTGCCGATTGCGACTGGGAGAAGATGATGCGCACTACGCTGCAAAGCTCCTTTGCCAATCAGGGACAGATCTGCCTGTGTGGCAGCCGTATATTGGTTGAAGCCTCAATATACGAGCGCTTCCGGGATGAGTTTGTTGCCCGTGCGCGTAAACTGACGGTGGGTGATCCGCTTGATGAGTACACGAAACAGGGTGCAGTAGTAAGCAAAATGCATTTCGACAAAGTGCTGAGCTGCATTGCGCTGGCAAAAGAAGAAGGCGGCCAGATACTGCTTGGAGGGAATGCGGTGCAGCCGGAAGGGCGCTGTGTCGGCGGCTATTTTATTGAACCAACTATTATAGAAGGGCTGGGTGCAGACTGCCGTACCAATATGGAAGAGATCTTCGGCCCGGTCGTGACGCTGCAGCCATTCTCATCTGAAGAAGAGGCGCTGCAACTGGCCAATACCAGCGATTACGGACTGAGCGCCACCATCTGGACGCAGGACATAACCCGCGCCCATCGTATGTCGGCACAGGTGCAGAGCGGCATCATTTGGGTGAATTGCTGGCTGCTGCGCGATCTGCGCACGCCGTTCGGGGGCATGAAAAATTCGGGTGTAGGCCGGGAAGGCGGCTGGGAAGCGCTTCGCTTCTTTACAGAGCCTAAGAATGTGTGTATTGAGTTGTAGCAGCGTGCGTAATTGCCGTTTAGGAAATGGACAGTACAGGCGAAAGTGGCGCAGGCATGATCTTGTTTCGAACCAAGATCATGCCTGCGCTATAGACAGAGCTTCAGATAACTATTGACCAATCATTACTCTTCCTGAGTGGACGCCGTCCTTGCTGATTACCTGGTAGAGGTAGATACCTGGGGTGTATTGCCGTACGTCAAATACGGCCTTAACATCATTCTTAATTACCTGCACATCTGCTATACGACCACTGATATCTGTCAGCTTAATGGTGACATCATCCGATGGGAACAGAAAGTGCAGCGTTTCCCGGGCCGGATTGGGATACACATGAACTTCTTGCGGGACAAAAGCATTGTTTCCCTTACCCTCTATCGTACCGTCTTGTTCCGGCGCCCTGCGCAAAGGAGGCTCTGCACCGCAGCAGGGAAGATTCAGTTCATGGTCAAGCACCTTTTGATGAAAAGCGCCAACATATCCTAATGTCCCTACAAAGGAACCCCCGGGTTGCGAAATCATCCTGAGCCATGCGGACGTATCACCGAGATCAGTTTCTGTATTACCGGCAAATATATACCGATATCCATCTCCTGATCCGTCTATGACCGGACCACCCAAACTTGCATAATCAGGAGGAATACTATTGGAAGCAGATACACCATAGCCAATACCGTGATAAAAGGCAGGTATGTCATAATAGTCTGTACATCCCGGACATCTTACCTGAAATGCGTCTCCAGCATTATGAAGTAAGAAAGGAAACCAACCAATAGATTCGTATGGCACATAATAATCCCAGCAATAAGACTCCACACCATAAGCATATTGTATATAAGGCATTTCCATAGTAGCTTCTAAATAAGGATGAAATTCAGGATCATACCTTCCTATTGGTATCCAATAAGTGGTATAGGCTCCATCCTTTGTAATAGTAAACGTATCAGGCAGTAGGTAACAATTAACATCTGTATTATAAAGCGCCAATATACTGCCAACCGGCACTTTCGACCATAAACTATCATAAGAGATACGGTAGTGACCTGCATTACAACCTGAAGTGCCAAAATTATCTACATCATCATCTAATATCCACCCCCGTATATCCACAAAGTCCGACTGGTCATTCCCACAGTTAGCTACCATAATTTCTTTGTATTCGCAATTTGTGGCAGAAGAAGGCCCGTTGCCTATTTCTGTCACAAACAACACCCCCTTTGGCGCCGGATCATTCGGGCGGAAGTCTATGGAGTAAGTAACATTCCCATATACTTCATACCCGCCCAGGGTATCTAAAACAAGCTGACGGAAATGCACAAGCTGCCCGATAAGGGAATCGGGGATTTCAGTGTCATACTTGGCATGTAGCGTTATCCTGACCGGGAACCGTACTGCTGTATCCAGCACGATGTTATCCAGCCGGAAAGGTGTGGACGGATCCCATTTGACCGTATATTGCTCAGAACTACCGGGTATAAAACTCCCTAACCCGCCACCATTTTGCCATATATCATATAAATCTTCGCCCAAATAGATCGTAGCATCCAGAAAATCTGCCAAACGTGGGGAAACTCCTCCGCGTAGAACTTCCTCTGTAATAAACTCAATGCTAAACGCCTGCTCGGTAATACCCGTATTACCTACCACAACCTGGCTCGAGCCCTCCCGCCCCAGGTTATACATATTCATATTCCGGGTAACAATGTTATTATTATTCCTGACATTTTCCGTTGTACTCCTTCCTTCCGGAAAGGTCATTCCGTAAGGAAGCGTGATGTCCTCTTCAATCCGGGCCAGCAAACATACATCAAGCGTATACACCCTGCTATCATAAAGCTGCGGGTCAGGCGGGTACCATTCGTGATTGTCCACATATTCCTGTCCCGGATTAAGAGAAGGAATAGAGAGCGGCGTGGTAGTAATGATCCCGCCGGCGATAATACCATTGACCAGGGAATTCCCGACCCAGTCTCTCGGCCACTCCTCCCCGGAGGAAGCGAGCGCCCAATATAATTTTAGCGGGACATTAGCGGGAGAAGGCGCACAACCGACATTCTTCACACGGAAATAGGCGTAATTGGCATCAGGGGTAGCGTATAGGGGATCCTGGTGCCCTGTGATGTATGAATCATCTAACTGGTTCCACAC
>JBEBVQ010000174.1:0-5516 GCA_040392625.1 Taibaiella soli
AAAATTGTGTTTATATATTCTAACCTGTCCGAGTTAATGTGGTCTGGGTATTTTGACAATTTTGAGTAGAAACGTAGTCCCTATGAATAGAACAAACACCCTACGCTCCGCAGGAGCGAGTCGTTTATAGCGAGCCGTATTATATCCGAACCACCCCGTAGGTGTCCCGTAACATATCGATCTTCTACTATAAACAGACCGCTCCCACGGAGCGAAACGATACATGAAATTTTTCCCTGACAGGGAAATGACCGGTATTAGGTAGTCGTCCCGGCAGATAATTCTTTTACAGCCCCCTGCTCGATCCGGACGACCCGCGCAGGATATTTCTGGATGATCGAATAATCATGGGTGGCCATGATGACGGCAGCCTGGTAGTCGTGGCAAATGCTGAAGAGTAAGTGCATGATCCCATCCCGTGTATCGGGATCAAGGTTGCCGGTAGGCTCATCAGCGAGGATCAGCTTGGGGTTATTGAGCAGCGCGCGCGCGATGTCCACACGCTGCTGCTCTCCGCCGCTCATCTCGTAAGTCATTTTAAATCCTTTGTTCTTCAGCCCCACCTTCTCGAGCACGCTCTCGATCTTCTCCTTCATCAACACCTTGTCTTTCCAGCCGGTGGCTTTAAGCACAAACGCGAGATTGTCATATACATTGCGGTCGGTGAGCAGGCGGAAGTCCTGGAATATGATACCCAGGTTCCGGCGCAGCCGGGGTATCGTCTGCCATTTCAACTGTTTCAGGTCGAAGCCGGCTACTTCGCCTTCGCCTTCTTTCAGGTACAGGTCTCCGTATAGTGTTTTCAGCAGGCTGGACTTACCGCTGCCGGTCTTCCCGATCAGGTAAATGAATTCACTCTTATTCACTTCAAAATGAACGTCCGAAAGGATCAGGTTTTTACCCTGGAAAATATGTGCATTCCGTAAAGAAACAATAGTCTGGTCGCTCATGTGCGTACTTTGGAACAAATATAATCATCCTGGGGATTATAGACGGCGTGGCGTCGTTCATTTCTTGTGGCAGGGGCAGAGTTACAGGTATTACCGGCAAGATAAATTTCTTAGTATTCCAATGGCTCCTGCCGGACACTGCGTACACGAAGGATAATAACCTTACGATCCGGTTCATCTATGTAATACGTAATCCGCTGCTTCAACACCTCAACAGCACGATAACAAGTATCCTTGTCTTTACGGAACTTGTCGGCAGGATAACGATATGGATTTTTATTTAAGGAGGATGCTTTAGTAAGAATAGCCGATCTGAATTTTTCTGCATGCTGCAATGAGCCTTCCCTTATTTTTTGACAGGTGGACTTTAACTGATTTACTGCCGGTTTGTCCCAGATAACTTTGTAAATCTCTACCATGCCGCAGCAGACTTTTCCACTTCCTCCTGAGTAAGGTAAGAGCCGCCCTTAACACGTGACAGGGCCTCGTCCAGTTCCCGGTTATAATCATCAAGACTGATACGCTCGGTTTCATCCTTTTTCAGGTTGATAAACGACCTGATAACACCCAGAATAGAACGCTTTTCCTCACTACTCAATAAAGGCAGATATTGTAATATTTGCTTATCCAGTGTCTGCGCCATGGCTGTATTCATTTCGTCTTACAAATTTAAGTCTTTTAAACCATACTACCGCACCAGCGTCACATCGCCTTTCAGCAATTCTTCTTTACCAAAACGGTCTGTGATCTTCAGCACCCAGTAATAAGTACCGGCATTGGCGGGCGCCCCTTTATAAGTACCGTCCCAGCCGGCTTTAAAACGGTCGGCATAATACACTTCCTGGCCATAGCGGTTATACACGCGGAAAAAATCGACTTCATTATACCCGATGCCGATAGGCAAAAAGACGTCATTCAGCCCGTCGCCATTCGGCGTAAATGCCGTAGGTACAAAGGCGGCCGCCTGACCCACCACCCATACATTGATCGTATCATACCCCTCACAGTTATTTTCACTTTTCACATACACCACATAGTCCAGCCGTGTTGTATCGGGATAATAACCGGTGGGGTTGTACACTGCGGTATCATCCAGGAATGTACCCGGCATCCAGCGGTACTCCGATCCGCCGGTAGCATTAAAGCGCAGGTATGATTCTTTCACGATGATCGTGTCATTACCGGCAAAAGGACGGAAACGATCAATAGAAACGACCTTCTGTATGGTATCCTCACAACCTTTCACAGTACGGGAGGCAAGCGTCACCGTATAATCCCCGCCTTCATCATATGCATGTTCCGGGAACTGCTCCGATGAGGTATGACCGTCCCCGAACGACCACGCCCATTCCGTAACGGGGTTGTAGGTGGCTTTCGACAGGTCCTTGAACTGCAAAGTACCTTTGGGACACGGAAGCCCGTCCGTCTCGAAGTCGGCATTAAAATAAGGGTACACTTTCACCAGCCGGCTGATGCTGTCCGGGCAGGTAGATCCTTTATTCACCACCAGCTTCACGGTATAAACACCGGTATCGGGATAGGTAAATGAAGGCTCAAATGCTGTGGACGAAGCTGGCGGATCACCTCCGGCGCCAAATTCCCAATAATAGTTAAATCCACCTGTACTGTGGTTTTTAAACTGTACGGTATATCCGTCGCACTCCACGATATAAGTATTAAACTCTGTAGATAACTGAGGGATGTCGGCCACGACAGCCTTGGAGCAGTTGGTGACTACAAACTGGAATTCGCGCGTCACCGAATTGATGATCACGCCGTTGCGCCATTCATAAACACATACCGTAACGACAAAGCGCCCTACCAGGTTAGGCATACCACTAATGACGCCGGTTACCGGATCAATCTGAATGGGGGGATTCCCGACCATCGGGCGAAGCGCGTTGAAGCCGCCTATATAAGTTACCGGGGGGTACGGCGGCGGAAAGATATCTCCTGCACCCTGCCCTGCCCCGGGTTTCGGGTAGGTGATAGATCCTCCCACATATGCTTCGCAGAAGCCGTAGCTAAGCGAATCGGCATCCGGATCTGTAGCAGAATGATCGTATATCAATGGATTGTTGATGCAGATGATCTGGGGGGGGTAGTTTTTGAATACAGCGCTGCTGTTACACACAGCAGCGGTCGTCTGGGGAGGGATAAAGCAGGAATAAGTGGCGCCGGTGTTCCCCGGATTAGCGATATTGATGACCGAGGCATTCCGGCAGCACCGCTGGTAAACGATGTAGTATCCCGAAGCATTATCCGCCAGATCATAAATCCGCTCAAACGTCACTCTGCGGAGGCATACGGAAGGCGGATTATTGACACACTGATTATGGAAGTTAGGCGGGATAGCAATATCACCGGAAGAATCCACAAGGTCATAGACCACTCCCCCAACAGGCACCCGGTTACCGTTTCCGTCAAAAATAGCAAATACAGCCGGGTTATCGCTGCCGATAGCATCCTGGTGACCGCCCAGGCAATCCTGATATATGTTCAGCCATACCCGGTAACGGGTATGACCCGGCACGACACGCCCCAGGCATTCATACATCATCTCCCCGCCAACAATATGCGATGCCGACGCCGGCAGCATATCAACGGCAATAAATACTGACAATATTATAAGCAACCTACTGATCATCTCTCACATACGAAGTTAGCGATTTTGGCAGTACGAGCCGAATCCGGCAATATCCGCAGCAAGCCGCTCCGGCTGCTCCAGCATACTCATATGGGCACATGCGGGATATACATGAACAAAGGACACATCAGACAAACCTGCCTGATGCAGGGCTTTTTCAGCAGGCGTAGCCGTGTCTTCTTTACCAATGATCCACTGTACCGGGAATTGTGCCTGCTGCAGTACAGTCGTACGGTCCGGCCGGGCTGCTATTGCTTCGTAAAAAGCGATCATTTCCTCATCCGGCAATTGCAATGCCCGCATGATCTGTGCGTTGACCACTTCCGGTTGTTCTTTTCTGAAAGATGCTGAAAACAGGTTGGGGATCATCTGCCGGACGAAAATCTCCTTGCCACCCTTCCGGATCAGTACAACAGACTTGCACCGGGCTTCTTTTTTCTCTTCATCATCTGCATTCGCCAGCGAGTGTACCAGCGACAATCCTTGTACCCGTCCCGGATACAGTTCCGCAAAAGCGAATGCAGTATATCCGCCCATAGAATGCCCGGCTATAACGGCAGTGTCAATACCTGCGGCATCCAGTATCTCATGGATGCCGGATGCCATCAGTTCCACCGTGAGCGGTACATCCGTGGGTCTCCGGCTTTGTCCTGCCCCGGGCAGATCGGGAATGATCAATCTGAATTGCTCTGATAACGTTGCGACTATCGGTTGCCACAGATCGCCATTTTCGGGGAATCCGTGTATCAGTACCAGCGCCGTACCCTGCCCTGCCTCCTGCCAGGAAAGCGCCGGGAAGACATCTGTCCGTATCTGTTTTCTTTCTGTCATGATGCTGCCGCCTCCCGTTTACTGCTTCTATAAATCACGCCATAAATCATCAGTAAGGAAACCAGCCAGGGCCACAATTCCAATAAAGGTAATTCCTGCACCCGTAACAGATGCAAAACCAATGATGTTATCAGCAGCAGGATCGCGATCATTACGTACCGGCTCGTCCGCCGCCTGCGAAAAACCAGCAACAGGCTGGTTGGCAACGCCCACAATACATTCAAATTATCCTGGCAGGCCTGGTGATCCGTGCCCAGCCACATAACCAATATCAGGCAGCCCAGCAGCCCCGTCACCAGCAGCACCAGCGCCTGCATGATCTGCCCGAGCAGCCGCAGCCGCTTTACCGTAAGCCCCGCAATGGTGAGCACCATCACCGACAGGGTCACCAGCAAGCCTCCGTTCACGCCGGCAGAGACGGGATGTGAACCGTCGAGTAATACGGTCGCCGGGCCGGCAACCGGCTCACCTGAAAGTGTAGCGCCTGCAAGTCCGTTGCGGAGAAAATCCGGCAGGAACATGGCATCCTCACTGCTCATCACTTTATCTATCCTGGATCCGAGCAGTATGTTAATGCCAAACCGGGCAAAATGTTCCACATACAGGTACTGATTGATGATCTGGCGGTAGGTGATACGGGCATCCGCCGGTAATGACGGCCCGAATTGGAATGCAGCATCGAAAGTGTTCGGGAACACATCACGCACCCGTGTGGCGCAATTATCAAACAGGAAATCGTACTTATAATATTTATTTTCCGGTCGCAGGTTATATTGCAGGAAGGCATGGATCTCCTGTTTCTTATCTCCCTGAAGCAAAAGCACCTGCTCTTCTACTTTCCGCCCCGTATATTCATACTCTTCCATAAAGCTTCGGAAAGACGACACGGACATATAATAGAGCAGCTTTCCGCGCATGAATTTCAATTCAAAATTCGGTTCGCTGTAGTTAAAGCTGCCGTAGCTATATACCAGGTCGGTGCCGTTGAGCGTATCAATAACCCGGATGCCTGTATGGCCAAACGGTTCGTATATTTCGTCGTGCCCCGGCCCTACGGTGAGCAGGCTCATACGCAGGCCGCTGCTGTC